>JBBSXY010000044.1:0-1621 GCA_038045525.1 Nanobdellota archaeon
AAAATTATAAAAAATGACAATCGTAACTTTCAGCAAAAAACATTTCGAAAAGGACATCGAAGTTTTCAACGAGGATATGAAAAACAGGATTTCCATGTTCGGAACGCCTGTGGAAAGAGAGGAAAAAGATGAGATAAGCATAGAAGTCTTCCCTAATCGCCCTGATTTGCTTTCGTATCAGGGATTTAAGCGATCTTTCCTGGCCTTCCTTGGGAAAAAAACGGGCCTTGTGAATTATAAAATAAACAAGCCAGAAGAAAATTACAAGGTTATTGTGGATTCGTCTGTGAAAGACATAAGGCCATATACTGCATGTGCGATTGTCCGTGGATTGCAACTCGATGATGAAAAAATAAAAGAAATAATTGATATACAGGAAAGACTGCACATGACAATAGGAAGAAAAAGAAAAAGAGCTGCAATAGGAATCTATCCTCTGGAAAAGATAGAACTTCCGATAACTTTCAAAGCAGTAGAGCCTGACAAGATAAGATTCATTCCCCTTGAGATGGATAAAGAGCTTTCTGGGCTTGAAATTTTGCAGAGGCACAATGCAGGAAAAAAATACTCCCATCTTCTTGCAGGAAAAATTAAATTCCCGATTTTTACAGATTCCAAAGGGCAGATTCTGAGCATGCCTCCTGTAATTAACTCCAAACTTACTGGAAAAATAACTCAGGAAACAAGAGACGTGTTTATTGAGTGCTCTGGTTTTGACTTCGGAATCTTAAAAACATGCCTGAATATAATCGTGACCTGCATGGCAGACATGGGCGGGAAAATTTACCAGATGAAGCTCAAGTATGGATATATAAAAAAAGAAAAAACCCCCGATCTAACACCAAGAAAAATGAAACTCTCTCTCGAAAATGCCAACAGACTTTTGGGAACAAACATCAATGAAAAACAGCTCAAACAGCTTCTCGAGAAGATGGGTTACAATTATAAAAACAAGACTGTTGAAATTCCTGCTTGGAGGACAGATATACTTCATGAGGTTGACCTGATTGAAGATGTTGCGATTGCTTATGGTTATGAAAACCTTTCCCCGGAAATTCCAGATATCTCAACAATAGGCGGAGAAGATTCCAGGGAGACCACCAAAAGAAAATTCTCTGAAATTCTTTCTGGACTGGGAATGATAGAGGTTTCCAATTATCACCTTACAAACAAAACAGACCAGATTGAAAAAATGGGACTGCCAGAAAAGACAATTCTTACAGGTATTAGGGATTCAAAAACAGAATACAATGCTCTGCGGCAAAATCTTTCTCATTTTCTTCTGAAAAATCTTTCAGAGAATGTTGATGCAGAGTATCCACAGAAAATATTTGAAATCGGAAAAGTTTTCGGGATTGTTTCTGAGAAAGTGGCTGAAAAAGAAATGCTTGCCGCTGCAATCTCTCCTGGAAATTTTACAGACGTAAAACAGGCGCTTGAATACTTTTTCAGAATGCTAAATCCAGATTTTAAAATTTCTTTCAGTGAGCCGAAAAATCCCCCGCACTGGTTTATAGAGGGAAGGACTGCCGAAATTTACCTGAATGAAAAAAATCTCGGTTTTGTTGGGGAAATACATCCGAAAATCCTGAAAAATTGGAGAATAAAAATGCCGGTTTCT
>JBBSXY010000045.1:0-1228 GCA_038045525.1 Nanobdellota archaeon
TTCGCTTACAGTCGATACAAAGTAGCCCTGGTGCCACATCTTGCCGCCCCACAGAAAAATTTTCAATCCAGGGTGTTCGCGGTATACGTGTTTGTATGTCCAAGTCTTTATCAGGTTTACGATTTTTGCTGGAGAGTATCTGGGAGGGGCAGAGATGCACACGTGCAGATGGTCTTCGTCGGTTTCCAGTTCTTCGATGATCCAATCGTGATAGGGCGCCATTGTTCTTACTGCTTCCTTAAGATCATTGTCTATGTTGAAGTTTTTGAAAATTTTTCTTCTGTACTTGGGGCAAAAAGCTATGTGGTAAGATATGTTGTATCGACTGTGCGCGCTCGTGCGATATCTATTTTCCATTCTCTCAGTATATCATAGTCCGGTTGGTTTCCGCCCCGAGCGCGGAGGCTCGGTGGAAATTAGTTTATTATACGGTAGCCTGCGACCCCAAAGGCTACAGATACATTTAACGACTCTTTTTTACCGTACATTGGCAGATAAATAATTTTATCTGCTTTTGACAATATTTTTTTAGAAATTCCTTTAACTTCGTTTCCTATTATCAAGGCCAATGGAAATTTTGGCTCAAATTTAGTGTATTCAACCGCATTTCTATCCTGCTCTAGCGCTACTATATATATCTTATCTTTTTTTAATCTATCAATCAACCTCCAAGTCTGTTTGCAATATTCAAAAGGAATTGTCTTTTCAGCGCCCAAACCCGTTTTTGAAATTTTATGATGCGGAGGTTGGCCGGAAATTCCGCCCAAAAATATTTTTTTAACACCTAAAGCATCGGCAGTCCTAAAAATTGACCCTATGTTTTCCAGACTTCTTATATTGTCGCAAACCACATAAAACTCTCTTTTCTCCATAAAACACCTGCCTACTTACCTACTTAATACCCAGTATTGACGATCGTCAATACTATTGATCGCTAGAAATTAATTTATTTTGAAATATTTACTTAAATTATCATCATTAAATATTCTTTCTGCTGTTATTATATTAACAAACGGATTTACATTATAAATTTCGCTGATAAGTTGAATTTCTTTTTCGCATGGATATGGAAAAACCCAAACACTTTTCTGCAACTGAAAAAATCCCATATTTTTCATTTTCCACCTCATTGCATTTCGGGCAATTCGGCCACTTCTTTCCGGTATGTCGAATATGACAACCCGCCAGCTTTTGTCCCAAATCTTTTGTTTTTTAATCTTCATATCAT
>JBBSXY010000046.1:0-3717 GCA_038045525.1 Nanobdellota archaeon
CATTTTCTCTTAAAAATTACAATAAAATATGATTATATAAAATATACCCCTATGTTTTTTTGTAAAACAGCAATATTTATAAAATACATAACAATTATACAAATATGAACCTAGAGAACTTTGATTTGAAACTAATTGAAGAATTAGAAAATGATAGTAGGCAAACTCTCTCTAAAATAGCTAAAAAACTAAGAACTTCCCAACAAGTTGTAAGTTATAGAATTGATTCTTTATTCAAAAAAAACATATTGGGTGGTTTTTATACAATAATTAACTTTAGTTTACTAGGTTATACAAACTATCGAACAATGATGCGCCTTACAGATATAACTAAACAAAAACACCAACAAATTATATCTTATTTAATGAAGCATCCAAATGTTTTATGGATTGTTGACTGTGGTGGGAGATGGGATTTGATTATCAATTTTATAGCCAAAAATATTCTTCAATATGACCAGTTTATCAAAGAATTAAAAAAAAGATTCCCAAAACAGATACAAAATTATAATGTCCTAACGACTGTAGAAATTTCTTATTTTGGTAGGCATTATTTTACTAAAAACATAAGAGAAAAAAATTCCCCGCTTTATTTTGGCCGAGAAATTAAGATTATAGAAACAGATAAAACAGACTTAAAAATACTAAGCTTACTTTCTGAGAACGCAAGAATGAATTCTGTTCAAGTTGCAGAGAAATTAAAGATAAGCCCAAATACAATACTATTAAGAATAAAAGATATGAAGAATAAAAATCTAATTCAGGGTTTTAAACCCTTGCTCCATCTTGAAAATACAGCTTATTCTGCTTATAAGGCCCTGATTAAATTTCACAATATTACAGATAAAAGAGAGAAAGATATATTTGATTATTTGAGAACAAAAATAAATGTTATTGGCATAATAAAAATTATTGGGGAATGGGATTTTGAAATGGAATTTGAAGTTAATTCACAACAAACAATGTTAGATTTTATGAGAGAATTTAGAGATAAATTTAAAGACGTAATAAATGAATTTGAGGTTATTCCATTATTTCATGAATACAAATACAATTTTTTTCCAGGAGAATTAGTGAGATAATTATTCTCCCCCCTTAATTTGACTTCGCTAAGGCGAATTTATTCCCCTCTGCTTCCTTCATCTACAACTTCCTCTTCTGTTTCTTCCTCCGGGTTTACGAGGCCCATGATTTCCCCTTGTTTTGCAATCTCCCCTTCTTCTGCAGCTTCTTTTTCCTCAATTTTCTCGTCGCTTATCTTCTGCTCCTTTGGCCTTCTAAGAATGTCTTCTTTTCTTTCCGGGAAAGGTTTTTTGACAGAGATTGGAAGAACTCCCGATTCAAATTCAATTTCAGCTATTTTTAGGGCATCGTATCTTACTTTTTCCAGGTCTTCTTTGCTTAATTTTATCAGCAAAGGGGCATTCATCGCTATCTGCAGAGCCCTTGCTCCAAGAATCCTCGCAACTTCATATTTGCTGAATTTTTCCTTTTCCTGTTGCATTTTACTCCAGCGAATTTTTTATGTTTGAAAAAACTTTCTTTCTGATTTCTTCTGTAAGCTCTATCACGTCTTCAAATTCCTCTATGCTTATCTCACTGGCTTCCCCTTTCTGTATAGAGGAGATTATTCCCTCGGGTGTTGCTCCAATGCTTACTTTTACCTGTGAAACATCCTCTTCTTCAAGGGTGGGGTCAACTATCCATGAATCCCCTATCCTGTAGGCAGTTATCATTATAGGAGGCTCTTTTTGCAGGGGTATTTTCTTGTCTGTGAACTCTCCATAGACAACTCTTTCTGTTTCTTCGTCATATTTTGGCATCCTTGCTGCTTTAAGGGCAGCAACTGCCCCGATTTCTGCCGCATCCATCAGATTTCCGTCGTCATTCAAAGAGTATATGTCTATATAAATAGCCCATACTTTTTCCCCTTCTTTTATGCATAGCTTTTCCATCTGTATGAATTTGCTTTCTCTTATCGCCCTGTCTGCAAGCCTTCCTATTTCTATGGCAGGGAATCTTGGAGGCCCGCTCTCGAATCTTTCAGAGCTTAAAGGAAGAAGCTCGGCAGAAACTATCAGATTCCCCCTATCTGCAGAATCAGGATAAGGTTCCATGACGTCCATTTTAACGCCGACTATGACTTCTGTCTTTCCTATCTTGACTCTTGCAGAGCCTTCTGCCTTTTTTGAGACTCCTGTCTCTATCTCTATCTTCCTGAACTCCTCAGGCTTTCTTCCGTCAAATCTCTTTCCTTGTTTTAAGTATTCTGCAATTCTCTCTCCTGTTATTTTTGATGTTTCCATTTTTTATTGTCTTCAAAATTTGACAGACTCCTTTAATGCTTTTTTCTGTACTTCATAGATTTCTTTGTTTACTTTTTTTGCGAGTTTTAAGACTTGTTTCAGCTCCTCGGAAGTTATTTTTCCGTCTAACTGAATGTGCGTTATCTTTCCGCTGTTTGTAAGTGTTATTGGAATGTCTGTGGCTCCTTCTCCCTCTTCCCAATCTTCCTCTTCTTTTACAACATCAACTACCAGGTTTTTGTCGAGTTTTCCTATAGAAACGCTTGAAACCATCTCTTTCATGGGAATCCCTGCATGTGCAAGTGCAAGGGCAGCGGCATTTATTCCTGCGCATCTCGTGGAAGCGTTTGCCTGCAGAATACCTATGTGAACATCAACTACCATGTTCGGATATTTCTTGATCATGACTATCGGCTCAAGTGCCCATTCTGTTATCTTGCTTATCTCTGTGCTTCTCCTGTTTGGTCCCGGGCGAGCCCTCTCTGCGACGGAAAAGCTGAACATGTTGTAGTTGCATCTCAAAGTCCCTTTTTCAGGATTTTGCGAATGCTGCGGATGCATTTTCCTTGGGCCATAAACAGCTGCTATTGCCACAGTGTCTCCAAAAGAGAACATAGCGCTTCCGTCTGCATTTGGGACAACTCCCACTTTTGCACTCATTGGCCTTATTTCTTCTGGCTTCCTTCCGTCAGGTCTTTCAAATGAATCTTTTTTTGTTTTTTCTTTGGCTGCCATTTTATTCTTCTTTTCCTCCTTTCTGTTTGTCAAACCATTTCTGCACTTCTTCTGTCAATCCAGAAGTTGAGGATTTTTCTGCGACAAACATTATAGCCCTTTTCACAAAAAGCTCGTCCTCTATTTTGTTTCCTTTGACCCATATCAGTCCGTTCTGGCCCACGGTTATTTCACAGCCTGTTTCTTTCTTTATTATCCCTATCATGCTTCCCTCCTTTCCAATCACTCTCGGAACCTTGTTGGAATTTACCTTTATTATCATTCCCTCTTCTATCCTCCCCAATCCTCTGGATTTTATCGTCAAATCTATTCCTCTTCCGTTGACTCCGAGAATCTTCGCTACAACCATGTCTCCTATGTCAAAAACCTCAGCCATTGCTTCTTTGCTGACAAACCTTGGCACTTCTGATAAAGGCAAAAATGCCCCTATTGGAGAATCTATGTCCACAACCCATCCGTTGAATGTGATGTTTTCCACTTTTCCTATGATTACATTGCCTCTTCTTGCTTGATAGATTCCGGAAAGGGCAATCACTTTGACAAGCCTGTTTGATTCCTCTGCTAAGCCATAGCGGATTGCAACTATTTCCTGGCCGCGTTTTTCTGTTCCCTCTCCAGGAAGATAATCTTCTCCAGATGCTATGACTTCACCGGGAATTACAATTTTACGTTCCAT
>JBBSXY010000047.1:0-2039 GCA_038045525.1 Nanobdellota archaeon
CAATTGACTTTTCTTACAACGCCATTAATAAGAACAGCACCAGAAAAAACAGAACTCCATAGCCCGCCTTTCCCTTCTGCAGATTGTGTGATATTTCTCGTTCTTATTATCTTGCCAGAAGCCTTGTATTCCCTTTCTCTTTCATCCCATGCTGTTTCAGGATCAAATTCAATCCCCAAAGTTGTTGCAAGCATGGTTGCAGCAAGGTCTTCTGCATAATCTCCTGCAATCTCATCGGTTTGTCCATGTATATGGTGCTCTGAAAGGTAGCCGTACTGGCTTTCTTCGGAGGGGATTGCAACACCAATAGAAACTGCAACAAGCCTATTATGTTCATCAGTATCTGCTCTGGCCATAACACAATGAACGATTTCTCCAGGACTAAGGTATTTTAATCCATCCTCTTTTGAGATTGTCTTGCAACCTGGAGGAAAGATACTTGAGACATAAACAAGATTATATTTTTCAATACCAGCATCTCGCAAAGCCAGCTCAAAACTTGCGAGTTTTTCCTTGTGTCTTCCAACACCTTTTGTAAAAAATATTTTTTTTGGAACCATCTGATTATGCACTTAAACTATTCAGAAAGACTTTTTAAGATTTTCTTTTTATGAAGATTTTTTCAAAGACTATTTCAGATGTTTCCTTATTATTCCCGAGACTTCTTTTCCAGAAATTTTTCCCCTTAACTGCTTCATAACAAGCCCCATGTAAGCATTGACGGAAAGTCCTGGCTTTTCCTTTATAATCTTGGAAATTTTTTCCTCTAGCTCTGATTCATCCACTTTTTCAAATTCAATGCCTTTGCCCTTAGCAATATTTTCCAGAGCGTGTTTTGTCTCTGACTCTTTAATTTTGCCCTTTTTGACATTTTCCAGGACATTTCCCAAAACATCTCTGTTAAGGATTTTTTCAATTTCAACCAATGATTTTTTTTCTTTAGAGGCTATTTCCTTTGGAAAAATCAAGAGTGTTTTTGCAATCAGCTGCGGATTTTTAATAATATGTAGCAGTTCTTTAAACTCATCAAGTTTCCTCTCTCTCAACAATAGGGCAGACATCTCCTCACTCAGCCCTCCAATCTTAACTTCTTTTTCTTTAATACTTGACAGCTCCTTTTTTGCTTCATCAATCATTCCCCTTGAAACCCTTAGAAGAGGAATGTCTGTTTCAGGATACATTCTTGCTGCTCCAGGCAATGGTCTTAAAAATCTGCTGGAGCCATCTTCATTAACTGCCCTTACCTCTGGAATGCTTTTTCCGCGCTTTATCAGTTCGTGTTGCCTTTTCACTTCTATCTCTATGGCTCTCTCTATGTTTCTTATGTCCTGAAAACCTTTGAGCTCAATTCTTTTTCCTCCCTTTACAGATAGATTAACATCTTGCCTTATTGTCCCAAGACCTCTTTTAACCGGCAATGTTCGCAAAATTTCTCCGAGTTTTAAGGCCGTTTCCTTCGCTTGTTGCGGTGTTTTTATTTCTGCAGCTGTCGCAATTTCCACGAGAGGAATTCCAAGCCTGTCAAGCCTGAAAACATTTTTTTCCTTGTCTATTATCCTCGCAGAATCCTCTTCCAGGCAAAGCGTTGCAATTCCTATTTTTCCGTGGCTTGTTTCCACAAATCCGTCTCTGGCAACAAGGGCAGTTCTCTGAAAGCCAGATGTGTTTGAACCATCAATCACTGTTTTCCTCATAATTTGGCTCACAGGAAGGATCTTGCAGTTGAGAAGAAGCGCTATCTGCAGGGCAATTTTCAAAGCTTTATTGTTAATTATATACGGGGGAGATTCGTCAATCTCAACAAGGCAGGTTGTATCATAGCTTTCGTATGTAAATTCTTTTTCAAGAGAAGCTTCATGGACTGCTGCGATGTCAATTTCCCCGCTCTCTCCAGGAACAACATGCAGCCTTCTTTTAACTGTAAAGTCAGGCCCATCTCTCCTCAAAAGAGAAGGGCAGTTGCAAAAAAGCTTCCTTGTATCAAGTTGCTGATGAATTTCAAGGCCGCATTTCAGGCCTGTAGACTCATAATCAATTCC
>JBBSXY010000048.1:0-4148 GCA_038045525.1 Nanobdellota archaeon
TAAGGGGAAGTTTTGAAAGGCAGAAAAAGATAGCAGAAGAGATAATGGAGCTTTCAGGGGAACTGAAAAATTCAATAGAAAGGGGTGAAAGGGAGATGATTTCTTCCCAGATAAAATCGCTGAAAAAATCTTTAAGGAAATCCGGAGAGAGTGTTGTTGAAGCGGCAGAGGGCATTTCTGTACCCAAACCATTAAATAAGTTCCAAGACATGTCTCTGACTTTTTCAGGCTCTCAAATGCAGCCCGAAGGAGTTATTTCTTCAGGAGAGGCGGAAGGAAAGGCAAAAGAATTGGCGGAAACTCGTCCAGGCTTGGCTAAGTTAGGGGAAAAAATTTCAAGACTTGAAGAACTAACCTTAAAGAGGATGAAAAAGAAAGAGGTAAAAGTCATTAAGAAGAAGGAGAAAAAGCCGAGCCTGTATGTCAAGATTGCGAGCAGCCTTTTTTATGATACTTCAATGTCCATGATAAAGAAAGGAAAATTTTACATGCTGAGAAGAGATTTGATTAGAGCAAATATGGAATTTGTCCCTGCAAATTATATTTCCCTGATTTTTTTCACCACAATAGTTTCCTTTTTTGCGGCGATATTGGTAACTGTCTTTTTTCTTTTCTTTAGTCTCACAGCTTCTCCTCCTTTTATTGTTTCTGTGGAAGATGGCCTTGGAGCGCGATTTCTGAAAGTATTTTGGATTCTTCTTGCTGTTCCGGCAGGAGTTATTTTGTTAGGATATTTTTATCCTTCGATGGAGAAAAAGTCCCTGGAAAGCAAGATCAATCAGGAGCTTCCGTTTGCAACAATCCATATGTCCTCTATTTCAAATTCAATGATAGAGCCCAGCAAGATTTTTTCAATAATAATCTCCACCGGAGAATACCCTTATCTCGAGAAGGAATTCACGAAGGTTTTCAACGAGGTTAATATTTACGGTTATGATCTCGTTACTGCATTGAGAGAAATGGCATTTAACTGTCCGAGCAGAAAACTGGCAGAATTGTATAATGGACTGGCAACAACAATAACCTCTGGGGGAAACCTGCCTGAATTTTTCGATAAAAGGGCGCAGGCCCTTCTTTTTGATCACAGGATTCAAATGGAAAAAAATTCAAAGGCTGCAGAAACTTTTATGGACATATACATAAGTGTGGTCATAGCTGCACCCATGATTCTCATGCTTCTACTGGTGATGATGAAGCTGAGCGGCTTAGGAGTCTCCCTGAGTACAGGAATGATAACTCTCGTCATGATTCTGGGAATTTCCGCCCTGAACGTGTTATTCCTTTTCTTCCTTCAGTTAAAACAGCCAGAGGGGGCATAAAATGCAATTAAGAAAATATATCAGGGGGATAGAAAAAGAAGAGAAAATTAAGATTCTATTTCTTATAGAAAGTGGAAGTCGGGCCTGGAATTGGGCGAGTGATGATAGTGATTACGATGTTCGTGGGGTGTTTATTCAGGATTATTTAGTGTATGATGGAATCAAAAAGCAGATAGAGAGAAAAATAGGAGATTTAGATATTGTATTATGGGATTTAAAAAAATTCTTAGTATTAATGAAAAAATCTAATCCTTCTGTATGGGAATGGCTAAGCAGTGATATTATCTATTTAGATAACCCTTTAAGAAAAGAGCTAAAATCTATTTTTATTAAGCATTTTAGTAAATATGCATTAAAAAAACATTATTCCTCCATGGCTAAGCAAAATTTTCATAAGTATATCAATGGGGTAGGAGATACTGCGAATTTAAAAAAATATGTTTATGTATTAAGGAGCATTGCATGTATTATTTGGATAGAGAAATATGCAACTCCTCCTCCTAAAAAACATCAAGAATTACTTCATTTATTGCCAAAAAATATTAAAAAATTTTTCCAAGGGGTGATAAAGAAAAAGGAGAAATCAGAGTCGACAGAAGGTAATAGAAACAAAGAAGTGGAGAAATTTGTTATAAGTTATTTTGATAAGAAATATCCTATCGATAATTCTAATTTTTCAGACAAAGAATTAAATAAATTATTTAAAAAAACTATTAAAACATGGAATTAAAAAGGCCGCACTGGGCAGGGATGATTGCCGGAATCTTGGTAATAATTGCTTCCCTATTTTTTATGGATACCAGGTTTTTCTTTTTTATCGCAGGAATAGGGGTTTTGTTCATTGTCACTCCTTTTGTTCTTGCAATAGTCAGCGAAACGAATATTGCTACTGAAAAAGAAGATATGTTTCTGGAATTTGCCAGAAACCTGGTGGAAAGCGTAAAAACAGGCACCCCTATAAGCAAGAGCATAATCAATGTAAGAAACAAGCCTTATGGCGTCCTGAGTGAGCACATAAAAAAACTGGCAAATCAGATTTCAATTGGAATTCCCCTGAGTTCTGCGCTTCAGACTTTATCGAAAGATGTAAAAAATAAAACAATCTCAAGGGCATTAACTCTTATAGGCCAGGCAGAGCGAAGCGGGGGCGAGATAGGGGAGATTCTCGAATCTGTGACAGAAGCTGTAAGCACGTCTGACAAGCTGAAAAAAGAAAGAAAGGCTGCAATTTCAAGCCTCGTGGTTCAGGGATATATAATATTTGTAGTGTTTATAATAATTATCTTTGTTCTGCAGTTCCAGATTCTCCCAATGCTAGTCGGGATAGTCCCTGCCGCGGGCTCTTTGGGAATTGGCGGGCTAAGCGGGGGATCTTCCATAAAACCGGGAGAGCTGGCAAATGCTTTCCTATATCTTCTCCTGATTCAGGGGTTTTTTTCAGGATTGATTATAGGAAAACTTTCTGAAGGGAACGTTAAATCAGGAATAAGGCATTCTTTCGTTCTGATGCTCCTTGCCTTTTTAACTTCAGCAATCGCCAATGTGCTTTTTGGAGGAAGCTAAAAAATAAATCAGGCGCAAATAAAATGATGAATAGAGTTTTAATTTATGCCAAATGAAGTCAAAAAATAAAAAAGCCACCCATGTTGGTTTTGTTGTATCTTTCGTCCTGTTCATAACCTTCCTGGTCTTCATGTACGCCATTCTTTCCTCAAGAGTGGATTTGGGGAAGGAAAAGGATAATTCCTTAAATTATGCAAAAGCAGAAATTATGGAGAGGGTCTCCGGAAACATGACAAGTGTTTCGGTGAGTATCAGCGAGCAAGGTGTGCAGCGTTGCGTGCGTTTGATAGATTTTTTTTTAAAAACAGAGATGGGGGGCAGGTTTGTTGTCGGAAGCGATTCCGGGGAGATTCTTCAATCTGGCAAAGACGGGAATGATTTATTCGTGGAAAGAGACACAAATATTTTTTTCAGGGTTTACGGCTCAGAAGAATTTAATATTTCAGGGGAAGCATTGAGGAACTGCCAAGCATTGAGTGAAGAGGGCAAGGGATATTCTCTAGGGCTTAGCAGAGACAGCAGAGATATTTTTGAATCAAAAGTGCTAAGGCTTTTTAAAAATTACACAGAAGATTACGAGGCTCTGAAGAGGGACATGAGAATGGGCCCTGGAAATGAATTTGGTTTCGGGTTTGCTTATAATAACGGAACAGAGATAAAAACCCCTGAAAAAAATGCAACTATAACTATTTATGCAGAAAGAATGTCTATTCAGTACATAAAAAAAGATGGAACCAGGGAATCCGGTTTCATGGAATTCATGGCCTGGTAAAAACCGAAGTATCCTTTCCAAATATGTAAATGACAAAATATAAAATTAAAAACAGACGCGGATGGATAAGGATAGTTGAAGCTTTCGTGGCGATGCTCCTGATTACGGGAATTGTTTTTGTAATCATAGGGAATGAACAGACTAAGAGAGAATATGTTTCTTCAGAGGCATACACCTCCATGGTTTCTATTCTCAGGGAGATTGAGCTAGATGGCAATCTGAGAAGTGAGATAATAAATACCGAGGATTCGAGCCTCCCTGTGGAATGGGCAAATTTCAGTGTGTCTGCTCCCCAGACAAGGGCAAGAATAATGGAAAAAACTCCAGGCTATCTGAAATGTGTTGGAAAAATCTGTGCGATAAACGATGTCTGCCTGCTTGCACAAGATGCACAAAACCAGGAGAAAACGATATATGCAGAGTCTGTGGTAATCAGCTCAAACCTTCAAACCTATAATCCAAGGCTTCTGAAGCTATTTTGCTGGACAAAATAA
>JBBSXY010000048.1:4248-5816 GCA_038045525.1 Nanobdellota archaeon
TATCTTCTTCTATATCTTCCTTCGCCCTGCCAGTTTATGAATGGCTTTAAATGGCTGATAACTTTTATTGACTCTTTCTGCATTTCCAAGACACTATAAATATTTTTGTAGGCTTCCGGTGCCTCGTCCAGAGAGTCATAGGTAAAGTTTCCTATGACTCCTGCAGCCCCCATTTGTTCTCTGAATGAATCAACATTTAGAATTTCTTTAGCCTTCTTCCTGCTCAATGCCCTGCCTGCTCCATGAGATGAGCTGGAAATAAAATCTTTGTTTCCTTTTCCCAATACCAAAAAAGACCCGTCTCTCATGTTTGCCGGAATTATTCCTCTTTCGCCTTTTTTTGCAGGGGTGGCTCCTTTCCTATGAACAAACAAACCATTTTCTTTCAGGGCATGGTTGTGATTTTTATTTGTCCATATTGTGTATTTTATTTTTTTATCAAGGACTTTTTCTATCGATAAAGCAACACGGCTCACCATTTCCAGACGGTTTAATTTTGCAAACTCCAGGCAGAAATTAAGAAGATTCTGATATTCTTTGCCTTCCTGTGAATTTGAAGAAAGGGGGTTGGTTGCCTCAAAACCCTCTTCTTTTCCAGAAGATTTTTTCATGTACAAGGTGGCAATCCAATGTCCAACTCCCCTAGAACCGGAATGAACAACAATCCAGGGATTTCCGGAAGAATCCGAGTTCAAGGAAATAAAATGATTTCCGTGTCCGAGAGTTCCCAAGCTTCGCAGGGGTTTTTCAGATTCAAGAAATTGCAATACATTCATGTTATAAGGGCCTTTTTTAAAATTTGACAGGATTGCTTTGTAATCTTTTTTTGTTTTGTCTGTTATCATGGAATCAGACTTATGAACTGCGCCGAGACCCATTGGAATCTGCCTCTTTACCTGCTCGTAGACCAAGCTTGCTTTTTCTCTAAGGTCTTTTAGGATATTTTGCGGAAGTTTGGCTGCAGTCATGCCGCATCCTATATCATATCCTACCCACGCAGGAACAAGATGCCCTTTAGTGGCCAAAACCGCGCCTATTGGAGCAACATATCCTAGGTGTGCATCAGGCATTAAAGATGCCTTAACCACATAGGATTCAGAATAACAATTCCTGAACTGCTCCATTGTTTTTTCGTCCGGGTCTAATGCGAAGTTTGTTATCTGTTTTTTTATCATGATTATAAAAGCAAAGTGAAGTTTAAGAAAGTTGTGAATATTATGCATTGCTATCTGGGCATCTTCAAGATTTTCTGAGAAAATAAGAATATTTATAAAAGATATTCGATTAATAAAGGAGATACAATAACGATACACAAAAAAATGAGGTTGAAGATAAGGTTGGAAAAGGGAGGATTTTTGCCTCTTATGGTTTTATTGGCGGTTATTTTTTTATCATTGGCTTTCATATTCGGGCTTTTCGGACTCTTCTCAGACAGAGTATCTGCTATTATAATTGACGGTGATGGCGAAGTATGCGTGCCTGGAGAATTTAGATGCGGGCCTGCTACTGGGGAAGTGTGCTGCCAAAGCGACAGTGAAAACTGTGTCGCTGGACAATGCGTTGCCATT
>JBBSXY010000048.1:5916-7436 GCA_038045525.1 Nanobdellota archaeon
AGTGTGCTGCCAAAGCGACAGTGAAAACTGTGTCGCTGGACAATGCGTTGCCATTAATAATACACCTAATAGAACTTTCTTTAAGTGTGAACTCTGTGTCCGTTATGCTGATTTAAACGGGCGCGCTCGCGCGCCGTGGCGATGTTCCCCGATGGGAAGCTCTGTTGACACTGACTTCGTCGGAGATGTCGATGGTAATGACGATTTTGATGTGCGCGTAAACTGCACTGATTTTGAGGTGCAAAACAGCTTTGAGTTGTGCAGAAGATATGCTGATTTAAACGGGCGCGCGAGCGCGCCGTGGCAGTGCGCGAATTTTGGAAACGATCTTCTTACCGATTTTGTCGGGGATGTTGATGGTAATGACGATTTTGACTTCATGATCAGGCCGCGAACCGGCGTGGATCCTTCCACTGTTAACTCTTCATGTATGCTTGGTGTCCGTTATGCTGATTTAAACGGGCGGGCAGGCGCGCCGTGGCGTTATGGCTCCATCACAGGGGTTCCGGTGCAAACAGATTTTGTCGGGAATGTCGATGGTAATGACGATTTTGACCTTGGGATTTTCTCTTGCTCAGCACTACTACTGCCTCCGCCGCAAATTTGCGGCAATGGTTTATTAGAGACTGGAGAGCAATGTGATGATGGAAATACTAATTCTGGTGATGGCTGTTCAAGCACATGCCAGATAGAATCCCCAAATAATCCTAAAGGAAACCTTGATGGCTTGCACTGTATACCTGGGGAGTTATGTGATGCTTTTGATGTCAGTTGTGAGCCAATTCAAGGATGGGCATGTGATGCTGATAATTACAAAGCGGCTTTGAATGTGGAACTTTATGCAGACGGCTTAAGAGGTTTAGGCGACGGTGCTGCTATAGGAGATGTGCTTGCAAATAGGACAAGAGAGCAAGCTGTTGGCAATGAATGTGGCAACAATACAAACCATGGTTTCGTTTTTGATGTTCCTGCATCTCTTAAAGATGGAACAAACCACCAAATCTATGCTTATGGAATTAACATAGGCTCAGGCAATGATAGCCTTCTTACAAATTCACCGATAACAATTAATTGCGCGCCTCCTCCACCACCACAAATTTGCGGCAATGGAGTATTGGAAACTGGAGAGCAATGTGATGATGGAAACACCGATTCAGGTGATGGTTGTTCAAGCACATGTCGGATAGAATCCCCAAAGTGTATTTTAAACTCTTCATCATGGAGTGTAAATCAAACTGTCGAAGGCAATGTCGTGGGCTTGAGAGTCATAACTACAAACTGCCAGGGTCAACAGCTATCTTTTGAAATTAAGGAAAGAGATACTCTCAATCCAGATGATCCTGTAAATATAAATCCTGCAAATGTTTTTATTGTTCTTGATAGAGGAACAACTGTCACAAACTGGACTGCAGAATGGCAGGCAGAGGGAATTTTTGAATCAGACCCTCCTGAATATTATTTCACGGCAACTTTAGTCAGCACAGGACAAAACATACAGAGTTCAAATGAACTGCAGGTTT
>JBBSXY010000048.1:7536-11906 GCA_038045525.1 Nanobdellota archaeon
GAAATTTTCCAGTGTCCTGCGCAGATACCTCTGCCTTTCTTCGGATTCTACAACCTACTGGCTGCGATTGTTTTAATCACAGTAATTTACTGGACAATAAGTTTGAAGAAAACAGGGAAAAGAGCAGGAAGAAGAAGATAGTTTAATTGAATATCTTCACAATAAATCTTAAATAATATCATAACAATCTTTATTCATGGAGTTTAGAGAAATAATGGAAATTCCTTCGTTATTCTTTATGATAATTGGATTAATCCTATTACTCCCGCCAATTTTCCTGATAAAAGCAGTCAAATTCTTGAGAGAATAATTTAAATTTTTAATGATTATTTTATCAAAAATGAACAAGGTGTTATCTTACCGATATTATAAATATAATCAAAATTTTTGTTAAAAAGATCTCTAGATTTACTCCCATAAGCTTTCTTAACCCCAAAATTAAAAAATTCTCCTGTTCTTGGCATAATATTTATAAATCCTTTTGGTCTTTTTATAAGAATAAAGATGGCTGAAAAAAAGGGGTTTTTTGTTGGGGTTTTTTTAGGAGTGTTTCTTATTTCTATTGCCGGTCTTGCCTCTGCAAGTTCTAGTATTGGAAATCCCAAGCAGTCGCTAGAAACTGTTTACGGGCCTTCTGATAATATCACAGGGTGGGTAAATATCAGTTTTTTCGCAGAACCCGTGAACTCTGTTCTTAGCGATTCCAGAGGGAATTCCGCAAATCTGTCATCTGTATTAAAAAAAAATGTGGCATATCCTTATTCCTGCAATCCAATAGACTGCAATGACGACTACATGGCAAGCAGCGGAAGCGAGACAAAGACTATTACATTGGATTATGGAAATTCAAAAATTTACGGAGTTAAGCTGACAGGAAATATCTTCAGCATAGATTCTTTCAAGTTTGCTCTTGACAGCACTGCCGGCGCTTATTGCACGAACCAAATTGAAATTGATTTCCTTGATAATTCTGTTCTGGATGCCAGAAACAAGAATTCTTCGGATTCGGAAAGCTGCTCTAATCCAAAGAATTACGGGTGCTTTGATTCTGAAAGAACTTTGGAGGAATTCGCGATAGGAACAACTCCTTACTGTGAAAAGGTTTTTTTCACCGACTCTCCTGGTTTTTTCATAGGAGGATGGATAAAAAAAATTAGCGGTTCAAAAACAATAAAGGCCTCTGTTTACGAAACCCTGGGAGGAGGGGAAATTGCGAACTGCATACTTCCGGACAGCTCCACTACCGGACAAGAAGTTTCCTGCAACGTGAGTTATTCTATTACCGAACCTAAAGAGCATTATGTCTGCATTTCTTCTGTCAATGGTTTAGGGGAATACAAGACAAGGGGATATTCAATTAGCAATGGCTGCGGATTCTATGGGACGCCCGTTCCTTCTGCAACACCTGCAGCTTACCAGATATTCTCACAAGGAAAGCAATTCGGTCCTGTTGGAACCTTTGAAATAAATAAATCCATCGGTGACGGAAGAAGCCTTGCAGAACTTGCAGGAGAATACATCACAAAAAAATATGGGGCTCAAAATTGTTCTTCGGGATGCATCATCCCCATAAAGATAAAATCCAACTTAAACCAGGATATAACCCTGAAAAATTTGCAGGTAAACTATCAGAAAGACATCGGGATAGCTACGGAGAGCAACTTCTATGAAGTTTCAAAAACACCCGCAAAGGTTTCTTCTGGCTTCAATAAACTTTACCTGGACGGCTTAGGATTTTCTGTTCCTTCAAATCTCGGGAACTACACTTTTTCCCTCAGGCTTAACAACCAGAGCATGATTTCTGAAAAAATAGAAGTGAAAGACATCCCCATAATAAAATCGGTAAATCCTGCAAAGACAGCATCGGCATATCCGACAGAATTTAGTGTCAGCGTCACTTCCAAATATAATCTCACCAGATTTGCCTGGGACTTTGGTGACGGCACGCCGGAAATAACAACGACGGGAAATAAAGCCAGCCATGCCTACAGTTCAACAGGAGTTTACAATCTAAAAGTGAGAGTTACAGATCAGAGGCAACTCAGTGCTTCCAAGGCTTTTGTGATGAATGTCAGCTCTCCAAGGGAACTGATAAATTCCAGCCTTTATGATGCAGAAAGAGGCATTTCAAATCTAGAAAAAGAGATTTCGGCTTTTACCGGGTTTTATCAGGATGTTTTAAATCTGTCCTTAAATCTCGATGATACCAGACAAAAAGTCACTTCTTTAAGAAAATCCTACCAGAACGCAACCTCAGAGGAGCAGTACAATGCAATAGTCACAGAAATAGTTGAATTAAATATCCCTGAAGGAATATCCAAAAGCAAAAGCGCAGAGGGTCTTACCTTGTTTTCCGGACCAGATTACGTGAATCTTCCTGTTCTTAAGGAAATAGGCGGAGGCACTTACGACGCAAATAGGGAAGATGACTACGTAAACGCTGTTTTATTATGGAAGCAGGAAAACCTTGATGTTGACCTTGGTTTCAGCGAACTTTCTGGAAGATATCCTGGATACATAGAACCCCTGGCAAGAATTTTTGAGATAGATGTCAGCGAAAAAAGAGACATACCTTATGATTATTATCTGATTATTCCGGAGCTGGAAGGATTCAAGACAGATGCAGAATTCAGCGTGGAAGCGTTAGAAGGATATGTCTATATCAATCTCAAAGGAGAGAAGTCTGTCTCTTTTTCAACCACAGAAGACATTGATTTCACAAATCTTCCTGTGTTCATATCCCCTGCAATAAGCAGGCTGACTGTTATAGAAGAAGCTCCTCCTGAAGAAAAGCCCAGATGGAATGTCTTCATTCTCATAGTCTTCTCGCTCCTTGTCATTGGCTTCGTGGTGTACATAATAATGCAGGAATGGTACAGGAGGAGATACGAAAATTATCTCTTCAAAAATAAGAATGACCTTTACAATATGGTGAATTATGTAAACAACGCCAGGAAAAAAGGGATTGATAACAGAAAGATAGAGGAAAATCTGAAGAAAGCAGGATGGAGTTCTGAGAGAATAAAGTATGTTATGAGAAAATATTCCGGAAGAAGGACAGGAATGCTGGAAATCCTCCCGATAAGAAAACTGACAGAAAAATCCGGAGGAGGAAGCGGAAAACCGAATAATTAAAAATGAGTAGTTCAATCACGGAAAATTTAATAAACCTTTTTGACAAACCCTTAATATGGTGGTAAACACTTTTAAGAATTTTTTCATAAAAATATTTTCAGGTATTTTTAGGACAAAAAGAGAGCTTAAGCTGGGATTCTACGGGCCTCCGAATGCAGGAAAAACAAGCCTGGCTAACAGAATCTGCAAGGATTTCACAGGAGAGGAGATAGGGAAAGTAAGCAAAATCCCCCATGAAACAAGGGCTATTCAGTTCAAGGAGAAAGTGCAGATAGACTTCAAGGGCAAGAAAATGGTGTTTAAAATAATAGACACTCCAGGGATAACCACAAAAATAGATTACGAGGATTTCCTTAAATACAAGATGAATAAGAAAGAAGCCAAGATAAGGGCGAAGGAAGCCACACAGGGGGTTGTTGATAGCATAAAATGGCTTGATGACATGGATGTCGTCGTGATTGTCCTTGATGCGACGGAGAATCCTTACAACCAGGTTAATCTTACGATAATAGGAAACCTTGCAGCAAGAAAAATTCCTGTCCTGATAGTTGCAAATAAAATTGACCTGAGAAAAGCCAGCATCAAAAAGATAGAATCTGCATTTCCGGAATATGAAGTTGTAGGCATAAGTGCAAAATACGGAAAAAACCTGGAGGAGTTTTACGAATCGATATTTAAGCTGGCCAGAAAGGCCTAAAAAATTAAAAAGTATATTTTGCAATATATATAATAAAAGACAATGATGAAAAGAAAATTGGGGAGAATCAAGGGATTCAGCATCCAGTTTCTTCCTTACTCAGAGATAAGGGGTCTGGACAGCAACCAGAGAATCAGGAAAATTCTTAATATAATTCTCGGAAATAATATTTTGATTCTGCAGGGAAGGCTCGAGCCTGAGGAAGAGACAAGACTCATAGGAGACACTATGGCAATCATAGGGCATGTGAGAAATTTTAAGGGTGTTGAACTTGCAGTGATTTCCGGAAACAATAATGAAGGACTTTTAGGAAAATTCAGGAAAAATCTCGTGAGCGCAATTGCCGGGGGAGATATCGGTGCTGTGACAATCATAGGGCCTGCAACAATAGTCAAGGAAATAAAAAGAAACCCAAAAAAAATAGAGCTCTTATTAAAGGGTTGAGTTTCTACGTAGTTTTATTTCATGAAAACTCCGGAAGAAATCCAAAGAAAATCGAACTTTTGCTTAAGAGATAACGATTTTCATTCATTCGCTT
>JBBSXY010000049.1:0-1790 GCA_038045525.1 Nanobdellota archaeon
CTCTGTCCACGTATTTTTTGTGTTCATCTGCAAAAGCATATGCGAGGAATACGGCAGTTCTCTTGTTTCCGTCTGAAAAAGGGTGATCAACGAGTATTGCTCTCCACAAATAAGCCAGCTTCTTATAAAACCCCAGTTTAGGATTACTTGCCTTTTCAATGGCAAAGTCAAGACTCGAATCGCTTCTTAAACTCCCTCCGAATCCCTTGTTTATAAGTAACAAATCTGCCATACTAATTTTCATACACATAAATAATAGTAAGATATTTATAAATGTTTGTGCAGAAAAGAGTAATCAATAAATTAATAAACTATTTTTCCCTCTAAAAAATATGGAAAAAAGAGGGCGAGTTCTTGCCAGAAACCGCAGATTGGCAATTTTTCCAGAGAAAAATCGCAGGGGGCAAATCTATCTCGTTTCTGCCATAATCCTCGCTGTAATAATGATGAGTGTTATCGTGGTTTCAAATTATTCAAAGAAAGACGAATATCTGGATTTAAACAGTCTCAGGGATGAATTGAGGATAGAAAGCGGAAAAATTCTGGATTATGGAATTAATAACCAGCTTAGCCAGCTGGCAATGAACCAGCTTCTTCAGGACTTCGCTCAGAAATACATAGATACCGAATCACGGGACAAGAATCTTTATTTTGTTTTTGGCACACAAAGCAACATCACGCTCAAAGGATACCAGAATACAGCGCATACTGTTTCTCTGGACAGCACAGCAGTTACTTCTTCTTCAGGGGCATTCTTGGGAACAATTACCCCATCTGGAAACAGCGCCACTCTGAACATAGATGAAAACTCTTATATTTTTACTTTAAAAAACGGCGAGAATTTCTTTTTCGTGATTTCCCGCGAAACCGGAGGAAAGGAATATGTTATTACAGGATGAAATGATAAAAAATAAGAAAGGAGTGAGCATAATGATAGGTTATGTTCTTCTGCTAGTCTTCGCGGTGGTAATGGGTGTTATAACCTTTGCCTGGCTCAAGTCCTATGTCCCCGCAGAAGCGCTGAATTGCCCCGAGGGCGTCTCAATTTTCATTAACGAGGCAACATTCAACGATTCAACCTCTGAGCTAAATTTAAGCTTGGTAAACAACGGAAGATTTGATATTGCAGGATATTTCATACATGCATCTGTCTCTGAACAGGATTTACCGACCATAGATTTGTCCTCTTATCTCAACGAGGGTTTTAGCGGAAAGAAATTCGGAAATTCTGTAATCATTGGGGATGCAGATATACTTTTTGGTCAAGAAGGGAACCTTTTCGAAGCAGGAGACCGGGAAAAGAATATTTTTAACATTCCTCCCGAGATTACTAAAATTTATTCTATCAGGATAACTCCTACAAGGTTCCAGGAAGAAAAGGGCAGGCAAAGATTCGTGAGTTGTGGCGATGCAAAAGTGCAGCAACAGCTGGCCACAGTGCCTTTAGTATGCATACCCTCCTGCACCGGAAAGGCCTGTGGAAGCGATGGCTGCGGGGGAAGCTGCGGAAGTTGCAATTCAAGTTTCTTTTGTGATGCTAGTGGCCAGTGTGTTTCCACAATTTGTGTGCCTGCTCAAAATGCAACACTTCCAGAACTTTGCGGTTCTTTCGTTTGTGGAACAGCACAGAATGGAACCTGTGGAACTGTAAGTTGTGGGACATGTGCAATAGGCACTTCATGCAACCAGACAGCAGGGCAATGTATTGCAGCAAGTTGTGTGCCTGCTGCAAATGCAACACCTTCAGGAGTTTGCGGTTCTTTCGTTTGCGGAACAGCTCAGAATGGAAC
>JBBSXY010000049.1:1890-6659 GCA_038045525.1 Nanobdellota archaeon
ATGTGGCAGTGTAAGTTGCGGGACATGCACAGGAGGCGCTTCATGCAACCAGGCAACAGGGCAGTGTGTTGCACCAAGTTGTGTGCCTGCTTCAAATCCAACGCTTTTAGGAGTTTGCGGTTCTTTCGTTTGCGGAACAGCTCAGAATGGAACATGTGGCAGTGTAAGTTGCGGGACATGCACAGGAGGCGCTTCATGCAACCAGGCAGGACAGTGTGTTTCCACGACAACACAAGTGGGTTACTTTGGATTTGAGTCAGGACTCCAGGGATGGGTAGACCCTGGCGAAAATTCTAATAGATATAGTCCAAGAAGCAAAGTTTTAGACAGTGGAACAAACGGGGGAAATTTTTCTTATCACATCCAGGATGATACAAGCACTTCTTACACACAACAAAACTTTAATCTTGCCGGAGCAAATCAGGTAATAATAGAATTTTGGGGTTGGTTTAATGAGTTTGACCGCTTGGAAGGTGACTGCATTGAATTAAAAATTGACGGAGTTAAAGCAAAGAGCTGGGGAAGTAACGGCACTTACTGCGATGAAGATATTTACCAAAGTCAAGATAGGTGGCTTTCCTTAACTGAAACATTAAGCAGTTCACAGTATAATTTTGACAGTTCTGTTACAGTAAAGTTTGAAGGACATGCAGATTCCCCGGGAGACGACTTTTGGTTTGATGGGTTAAAAATTACAAAAATAGGATAGCAACGAAGAATGGTATGAATTTATGAACTCAGGCCCAAAAGTGGGACATAATGCAGTCTAGATAAATATTTAATCTATTTTCTTATAAAATTTATATGGCTACGTTTGACGATTTTCAAAAATTAGATATAAGGGTCGGGAAGATAATTGAAATTGAAGATTTTCCAGAAGCTAAAAAACCAGCTTACAAGCTGAAGATAGATTTAGGAGATGAAATTGGTATTAAAAAATCAACTGCTCAATTAGTTAAGAATTACAAAAAAGAAGCTTTGAAAAATAAATTAGTTTTATGTGTGGTGAACTTTCCACCTAGGCAAATTGGTCCTGTTATATCAGAGGTTCTAACTTTAGGTGTTCCAGATGAAGATGGAGAATGTATCTTAATCGAACCAGAAAGAAATGTTCCTATTGGCGGGAGATTATGCTAAAAAATACATTGCGGGACAGAAAGTTCCGCTAAATTTATAAATTAAAACATTCTGAATGATAATATGAAAAGGGATACTACTGTGAAGAGGGAGATGAAGCAAGGAGTCTCCCCCGTAATTGCGACCACGCTCCTGATTGCGATGGTCGTTGTAACAGGTCTTATAATTTTTCTATGGTTTCGCGGATTTACGCAGGAAGCTATCACAAAATTTGGAGGTGTGAATGTAGAACTTGTATGCGGAGATGTGCAGTTTGATTCCAGTTATTCTTCAGGGAATCTTCTTCTTTCAAATACCGGAAATGTTCCTATCTACAGTTTCAGGCTGAAAGTGGAAAAACCAGGGAGCTTTGAAACTCTGGATATAGAGAATGTTTCAGGCAACTGGCCAAAAACAGGACTTAACCAGGGAGGGGTTTTCTCAGGAGACATAAGTTCTTCTGCCCTCGGTGCAGAAAAAATAACGGTGATTCCTGTTCTGAGGGGAACTACAGAGTCTGGGGCAAAAACCCATGCCTGCGATGAGCAGTATGGAGAAGAAATAATCTTATAAAAATTGCTTAGCTAAAATTAATAAACTATTTTTCACTAATGAGGTTATGATAAAAAACAAAAGCGGAGTTTCAACTGTTGTGGAAACTATCCTGCTGATAGCATTAACGATAGGAATCGTGGCTATTGTATGGACAGCGGTCAGCAATATGGTAGAGAAAAATATCAGCAGCTCTGAATCCTGCTTCGGGGTTTTTGAAAAAGTCACCTTAAATCCGAGATACACATGCTACAACAATGTTACTGGAACTGGTAAGGACGAGGTCTGGTTTTCCATAAGCCTTGGCAACATAGAAAAAGTTGATGACATTCTCGTCGCAATATCTGGAGAGGGGAATTCTGCAAGTTTCAAGATAATGGAAGACAAACCCGCCGGACTTTCATATTATCCTGACAGAACAAGGCCAGTCGTAATCCCCAGAAAAAGCCAGGGTCTCACCTATATTTATGAGCTTCCTGCTTCTTTTACCCAGACACCAGAAAGGATAGAGATAGCTGCAATAATCGACGGAGAAGTTTGCGGAAATATCAATCCTCTAGAACAGTTCGAGAGCTGCTCCTCACTGGGCTGACTGACGCAAAGAAAAATATTATAAACTATTTTTAGCTTAAGTGTAAATGGATAAAAAGAGGTTTCTGCCTGGGAAATTTCCAGAGAAAAATCGCAGATTGGCAATTTTTCCAGAGAAAAATCGCAGAGGACAAATCTGGGTGGAAACCGTCGTTTACACTTTAATCGGTTTCTCCCTGATGGGACTTGTTCTCGCATTTGTCATTCCCAAAATAGAAGAAACCAGAGATAGAGGAATAATAGAGCAGTCTATTGCCGTGCTTCGGGACATAGATTCTTTGATAAGGAATCTCGGAGGTCCTGGAAACCAGAGAATTCTCGAGCTTGGAATAAACAAAGGTTCAATGACCATAGATGGCGAAAATAACAAGATTTTTTTCGAGCTGGAAAGCAGGCACTCTTACAGCCAGCCAGGAAAAAATGTGGACATAGGAAAAATAATAGCTAATACAAAAGGGAGAGGCAAGATTAATATAGTGACACTCACTTTGGACTATAACGGAGAGTATAACATAACCTACGGGGGGCAGGAAGAAAATAAAACATTAAGTAAGGCTCCTATTCCATACAGTCTTTCCATATCTGATAAGGGAGGAGACTCTTCTGGAAAAACAGTAATCAACATGGAGGTGATTGAATAATGCCCAAAATAAAAGATTATCCCAGGGTGAAGATAGATTTTAGTCCGTATATTCCGCCGCTAAAAAAAACCAAAGATAAGACTAATATAGATGTCAGATATGCAGTCATCTCGCCTTTTGCTTTTATCCACATATATTGGGACCCTAAAGAATATGAGGTTATCTATGAAGTAGAGGAACCAATACTGACGGAGGCGGAAAAAAACCAGCTGGACCAGATTCTTTCTGCGATGAGGGATTTGATAGATTTTGATGTTATTGTGGAAAAAGAGACCGAGAAACTTTTGGAATACATAGACAAAAGACTCAAGATAATTGCATTCGAGCTTGGGCTCAGCCTTTCTTATGAAAGTTACAAAAAGATATATTATTACCTCGTCAGGGATTTTGTTGGTTTTAACGAGATAGAGCCTTTGCTCAGGGATTTTTTTGTTGAGGATATAGAATGCAACGGAGTTGACAGTCGAATATACATAGTTCACAGGATTTTCAGAAATCTCAAAACACACCTCATTTTTAAAAACGGGGATAAGCTTGAAAGTTTTATTGAAAAATTGGCACAGAGGAGTGGGAAATATATTTCCTATGCCTCTCCAATTCTGGATGCGAGCCTTCCAGACGGGAGCAGAATAAATGCGACATACACCAAAGACATAACGAGCAGGGGGCCAACATTCACAATAAGAAAATTCACGAAGACTCCGTGGACTCCTCCGCAGCTTTTATATTTCAGGACTCTAAGCCCTGAGATGCTTGCTTATCTCTGGATTCTCGTTCAGTATAAGATGAACATTCTCATCACTGGAGGGACATCTTCAGGAAAGACCACGTTGCTAAATGCGATTGCCTTTTTCATACCACCAGAGGCGAGAGTTGTTTCCATAGAAGATACCAGGGAGCTGAATCTCCCAAGAGAAAACTGGCTTCCGAGCGTTGTGAGAAGCGCTGTAGGAGGAGGAAACGTTGGGGAGATAGACCTCTTCACGCTTTTAAAGAGCTCTTTCAGGCAAAACCCAGACTATGTGATTGTTGGAGAAGTTCGTGGAAAAGAGGCATACGTATTGTTCCAGGGAATGGCTTCAGGGCACTCTTCCATAAGCACCATGCACGCAGATTCTGTTGACACAGTTATAAAAAGGCTTGAAACTCCGCCGATAGATCTTTCACCTACTCTTCTGAATGTCCTGGATTGTGTATGCATCATGACCCATGCAATCGTAAAAAAACAGGAAACCAGAAAACTGAAAGAGATAGTCGAAATAATCAACGTAACCCCTGACGGGGTGGCCCTGACAAATACACCGTTCATATGGAATCCGTCAGATGACAATTTTTACTTCAAAAAGAACAGCAAGATCTTTGAAAAAATTGCAAAGAACTACGGAATAACTCTGCAGGAAATTGATGCTGAATTTAAAAGAAGGGTGAAAATCATTTATGGCCTTTACCAAAACAATGTATTTAATTTTCAGCAGTTCCAGGACGTAGTTACCCAATATTACAAGAAGCCACAGGAAATTTTATCAAAGCTGGGTATTGCATAAGCTCATATAAACAAAAATATTTAATAACGCTTTTTCCCTCTTTTCCTTATGAAAAAAGAGGGTGGGAATTCTTCAGGTTTTTTAGTAGATGATGAAATTTCCACAATAAACCATCTCATAAGAGTTTTAGGAAAGCACATAGAAAAATTTGAGAAAGCATACATTAGCAAGAATTCTGGGGAATTCAATTCACTAAAAAAGGAGGTACTTCAAATACAGAGAAAGATAAATAGTCTCGTCAAATAATAATTAAGATGACTTCAGAAAAACTAAGGGGAAGTTTTGAAAGGCAGAAAAAGATAGCAGAAGAGATAATGGAGCTTTC
>JBBSXY010000050.1:0-1024 GCA_038045525.1 Nanobdellota archaeon
CTTCCGACCCAGCCTGGGTAAATCTGAAAATATTATCAATAAAAAGCAAAACATTTTTCTTTTCTTCGTCACGAAAATATTCTGCCATTGTTAAAGCGCTCAATGCAACTCTGGCTCTTGCTCCCGGCACTTCATTCATTTGGCCAAAAACTAAAGCTGTTTTGCTTATAACTCCAGACTCATTCATATCTTTATATAAATCGTTTCCTTCTCTTGTTCTTTCACCAACTCCCGCAAACACCGAAACTCCGCCAGACTCTTCGGCTGTGTTTCTAATTAATTCTTGCAAAAAAACTGTTTTTCCCACTCCGGCTCCCCCAAACAAGCCAATTTTTCCTCCCTTAATAAATGGAGCAATCAGATCAACAACTTTAATTCCTGTTTCAAAAACTTCTGTTTTGGTTGCCTGTTCTGTAAAAGCTGGAGAAGGCCTGTGAATTGGCCAATGTTTTTTAAACTTCTTATTCTCTAGGTGTCCGACACCTATAACTTGTCCCAGCACATTAAATAAATTTCCTAACACCTCTGGACCAACGGGCACTTCAATCATTTTTCCGGTATCTTCCACCTCTTCTCCTCTTTTCAAGCCGTCTGTTGAGTGCATGGAATTTGCTTTTACTTTGGTTGCGTCTAAGTGTTTTACCACCTCGAGAATTACGAAGTTATTCTCGCCCCGCGAAGCTTCAGCGAAGTGGGGCCGCTCAACTCGCAATGCGTTGTATATCCCCGGCAATTTTGCGCCTTGTTCAAACTCCACATCCACCACCGGCCCAATAATTTGTAATATTTTTCCTTTTAACATAATTTTTAAATTTTAAATTTTATAAATAATTTTCCAATTCCTTAATTTTTTAAAATTTAAACGTTTAAGCGTTATTTTAAAAATTGAAAAATTGGAAATTAAAAATTTCAGGATTGGGCTTCAGCTCCCGCGGAAATTTCCGCAATTTCTGTTGTAATTTTTGATTGACGCGATTTGTTATATTGTAAATTTAATTTTTCTCCCAAATCGCTTGCATTGTCG
>JBBSXY010000051.1:0-14786 GCA_038045525.1 Nanobdellota archaeon
AAAATGCGAAATCTTTTCCTGCGGGAAATGTCGTTTATGTTAATTGCATGCCTCAACCACAACAAAATACTTCTGAAGAAGAATTAAGCTGGGGCGAACTTTTATCTATCGCGGGAGGAATGATTCCCGGACTAAGTAATAAACCAGAAGCCCAAATTTTGGGGGATGCGGTTACAAGGTGGGGAATGATTGAGGCTCAAAAAGAGATTGCAAGAGAAGGACGTTCACAGGTGAATATCAATCAAGGACAACAGCAGCAAGTGACATATGCTCCAGCTGCCGGTTGCGAGTGGGCAAATCCTGAAAATCAAAGTGATTTGAGCGTAAGAAGAATTTTTGAAGTAACAAATCTTGGAGTGACTCTTGCAGCAAATAGTGTTAAAGATTTTAATGGCGATGGGTCTTGGGATTTTGATGAATTTATTGGAGTGAAAACAAGATTTTCTGCTGATGAAAAGGTAAACCTTGTTCTTTATAATCCCAAAAAGAAAGGACTCAGCAAAAAAATGGTAACATGGGAACTATACTATCTTCCCACTGGAGAAAAAGTTGCTACAAATTTATGGGATGGTAATTTATACAGCGCAGTCTCTGCAGAGTATTCTGCTGGAGGTAACAGAGATCGTTATGGGGAATATCTAAGCGTATTTCGCTCTGGAGAAAAAATCGCAAAGCTTCAATTTACAATTACTCCACCTCCTCAATCTTCACAACATTTACAGAGTCAAGGAGACAACGGAAAAATTCATATTTTTACTTCATATCCTTGGATAGATTTTAATAAAAATGGATTCGTAGATTTTCCTCAAGAATTTCCTGCTTATGGAGAAGAAGAATTTGATTCAACAGAAAGAGTCCTTTTTGGATTATATGACCCGAAAGGTCATGGAGTTCAGAGAAAAATAAAATGGGAAATTTACAATCCACAGGGAAAGATATATGCTTCAGATAGTCTTGAAACAAAAATGGCGAGTGTTTCGGTTGGCCAATATGACGATTTAACTTCTCTGCTGGCCCAAAGTGGAGGATACGGAACCTATAAAATCTTATGGTATATCAACGATATTCCTGTTGGTTCATCTTCTGTCAAAATAAAGCCTTAAATTTATTATCAAACTCCAGAAAATTTCTGTAAAATCACTTCCCAAAAGGCCTTGCAATTATGCTGCATTCGTTAGGCAGCGGCTGGTTTCCGAATTCATCCTCACATTTTATGTAAAAAGTCCTGTCAGGATCCCAGGCTATCTGATGCTTGTTGTCCTCCACCGACTGCATGGCAATTCCGTCTTTAGATAGGTAGTTGCAGGCATTTTGCGTGGAAGTGCTGTAAACACAGCTGGCTTTTTCATTGGTTATTATTTTCAGGAAATTCTCTTCCCTAAAAACCCTCACGACTACAGGTGCCTCTGAGTCAGATTCAACATTGAAACTCGTTGTTTTTGTGTCTGTGTTGCCTCCAAGGTCAGTGCACCTTATGTAGAAAGTATAATCTCCTTCTGGAAGGAACAGGTCCTGCGAATGCTCGTGAGTTCCTGTTGTAAAGAACTGAACATAGCTTCCCTCATCTCCTGTTTCGCTGAAAGAACACAATGCAGCTCCTTCTTTGAATCCTGCAGAAGTTTTTGCCTCAAGAGTGACTTTTATGATGTCTGTGGAGTCCTTTATAGTTCCGTTTGGTTTTACAGAGTCAATCACCAAAGGCTGCGTTCCGACTAAAGTGAATTTATATGATTGTGTATTTGCGTTTCTGTCGCTCTCATTAACTGTCCCCTTTAAGTGAGGCTGGTCCAGGCATCTGAAATAAAAGTCATTGTTTGTCCTGTCATTAAGACCTGTCAGATTTGTTCCGCATTGGTACAACATCTGAGCATTAAATTCAAGAACATTGGTGTTGCAGGCCATCTGATTTTCCATGTCATCATAACTCTTGTCAACTCTGCTCCATCTGCATTCTGCAGGCTCGTTTACAAAGACATCTAGGTCTATGGAAGTCTCTCCGAAAGCTATTGGGAATCCATTCAGGATACTTGTGGTGACTATCAAAGGAGGAGTTGTGTCTGGGCCCTCATCAAGACAGAACTTGAAAACAAAGTTAGCGGTGTTTACATTTCCGTTAGCATCTTGGCATCTTGAATAAAGTGTGAATTCCCCACTATCTTCAATAGTCACATTTTCAACAGCTAATGCCTGGGGGCTTGGAAGATTTATTGTCTGACTGTGATTGTACTTGCTTGTAGAGCTTCCCCCAAAGAAGAAACTCATTTCCTCAAAATTCCTCTTGTTGGAAAAATCAATCTTGCATTTTGCAGCTTCGTTGAGAGCCACACCAAATCTTATAGGTGTGAAAGGAGCCACGCAACCGTTATTTGCGTTTTCAGGCACAATTCTCACTCCCCTGTCAGGAGGGGAAATTGTGTTGTCAGGGAAATACTTGTAGCCTGTTGTAAGAGTTTCTGTCCATGGCTGAATCACAGGAGGAGTAACATCTCCTCTGTTCTTCCAAACGCAGACTTCTTCTCCTGTTCCTGGATTTTCCAGCTCACACGCCTGCCCAAGACTTTTGCAAGTGTACTCTGTGCAGGGAAAATCTTTTTTCTTGTTGCATTCTTCACAATACTTTCCCCCTGTCGGCGCATCCCACGGACTGCAGGAGAACGCATACAAGTCAAACCTTGTTTTTTTGAATGTGAAAAGAAAGACTAAAAATCCGACTATTAAACCAACTGCTAATGGGCTAAAAAAAGATCCAAGAATTTTTGATAAGCCAATTTTTCCAGATATTACACCCGCAAAATAACCTACTGAACTGGCTGTCGCCAGGGATTTTGAAAGCTCAGGACTTGCTCCAAACAATCCAAAGATAACTCTGACGCCTGTATAAATAGCTGCAGCATATCCGGCGGTTTTTAATAATCCTCCAATCTTCAAATCTTTATAGATTTTTGTATCAAAGAATTTTTCTAGCGCAGTAGGTCCTTTTTTAGCTGCTTCTTTAGCTGCTTCTTTAGCCGCTCCTTCTGCTCCACCAGTCCCAGAACCTCCTTTAACTGCAAATAAATCTTTAGCTGCAAATAATATCGCTGCAAGGTTTCCAGCTCCTCCAGTTGCAGATGTGGGTGTTTGTGTAGCTGAAGGCGTTTGAGTTGGAACAGTAGCTGGAGTGGTTGGCGGTGTTAGTGCAGGTACATTTGTTTGAGGATTAATTGGAAGATTAGATGTTGCAGTCGGACATGGTATAACTCTAAATCTCCAAACATTAGTCCCACCATCACATACCTGTGCTCCCCCATTATTAATGCACCATTGATTTATCTGAGTCTGTGACAAAAATTCAGGCACCACTAGTATTTTACCGTCACCATCTTTTGTACATCTCATCTCTTCCTGCGCACTAACAACAGGAAAAGCGCTGGCTATGATGTATGCGAATGCGATAGTGCTAATTATAATGCTAAGTGACTGGCTTATTGCCAATGTTTTATTTTTTTTCTCTTTTCTCAAAATGTTTCTAAGCTTCATTTTTTATTATTTGACATCCTTTGTTATTTTAATAGCGCTTCCGTTATTGAAGCCCCTAATTCCGATGTAATTCTCTTTGTCTCCGCAATCTCCAAGCGCAAAGCAAAGCCTGTTTCTCTGCTCTTCCCAATCTTTTCCAATACATTCACAGTTTTCCTTGCAATCCCATCCGCTGAGTAATCCCTTTTGGAATTTTACTATGCAGTTTTCATTTGCAATCATGCATAATTGTTCAGCTTCTCCCTCTGCATTCCAGAAATCAAATCCTGGAGGATTTTTTGCCACACAAGCTGCTCCTTTGTAACCTTTCCCCACAACAAGCTCCCCTTCTTCGTTAGCAACCAGAAGCTTGCTATTATTGTCTCTCAAAAGACTTTCTCCTTCCAGCCATATACAATCTCTCTTGTCTTCATTTTCACAGTCTTTTTCATTTTTTTGTATAGCACAATCCTGCCACTTGTTTGCTACGCATTGCGCTACACTGAAACCATCTATGTCGTCTTCTAAGCACACGCTTCCTCTAAATGAATCGCATTGCTCGACGCTGACTTCTCCGTTGTAACAGACAAGCCTGAAATCAGAACTTCCGGGAAGATTTGCGTCAACTCCTGATTTTGTATTGCTTGCACACCATGTTTCTCCATGCTCGTATGCTTTTCCTTGGTACTTGCAGCTCAAATCTGCACAGGCAAAATCTCCAAAACTCGGTCTTGTTGGAGTTTGGGAATTTCCTCTTTCAAAAGCCTTACAAATGCTTCCGATAAGATAATTGCAATTTCCACAAGAAGCAGAGCCGGAATTTCCATCACCAGGATTACAACTCTCTTCCTTCTCTTTTATCGTGGTCCAGTATTCCTTGTCATTTATCTTTGAAGAATCATAAATATTTGCAAGATTTCCGCAGCTGTCCAGAAAGTAGACTTCGTCTTTGTCCTTTACACAGGTTGTTTTTTGTGAAGGCCCGCACGTTGTTGCTAAATTCTCTGCAGAGCACAAAAATCCTTCGTGGAATTTAACCGTGCTGTTTGATGCGCTTGCCTCTAATTTTTGGCATTCGGCTCTTGTCAAAAGCCTGCAGTTTCTCTGGAACCCATCATCAAGGACACATGCCCCCTTTACTGCAGGAAAGGCGGATGCAATGCATGCAGCCTCGTTTTGTATGTCTGTTCGGAAATTAGTTTCCACACCATAGACAGAAGCAAGTCTCTTGCACCTTGTCTGTGTTACAAAGGCAGCATTGTCTCCTATAAAACAGCATCCTAATTGACATTGTGCAATGTCTTCTGATTTTCCGTCAACCCAGACACCGGAACTGTCTTGGCAGACTTTTTGCGGTGTATTCTCTAGACAAACTCCTTCCTGGCTATCGACGCAAGTACCTAATCTACAATAAGAAGTAGCTTCGCAGGATGTCGGAGCTTTTCTGAATCCAGAGGCACATTCTGCAGGAGGAGAATTCTGACACCATGCTCCCGCAGTTGTTCTCTCACAGCAATATGTGATTTCTCCAACGGCAGATACTTTTTGGTTGTTAAATGCCAGGAAAAAGGCAAATAATAATGTTAATAATGCTAATCTAAACAATACACCTCTTATTTTCATTTTATATAAAATTTTTCACCGAATTTATTTTGTCACCATTTTTTTATTTTTATCTTTTTTATCTTGTTTTTTATGCCGTCGCAACTCCCTCTACTCCGTAGCCAGGAGGCCAGGCAACGCTCCTCGATGCAAACTGGAATTTATTTTCAGCATTCCTGTCTGTCAAGATATAAACCGTTGTCCCCTCTTCCTGCTTCTTTTTTTCAACTTTCAGGTCCTTGTAATAGGTCATGTAAATTGTTGTCTCTGCATCACCGTAATTTGATTCCCACTCAATAATGCTATTGGCAATGCTGGTTAATTCATAAAGATTATTGTTCAAAATTACGCTGAAGGAATCATACCTTGCTGTCTCGGCTTTTGAGACGGTGAGGACATAATCATTAAAATTCGTAACTATTCTCTTCGGAAGCAACTCAACAGTTGTCTTTCCTCTTTCCAGGTTTGCAGTGTATCTTTCATTCCTGTAGTTTTCCAGAAGATTATTGAAGCAGGATTCAACTTCCTCTGAGATATCTTCCATTATTTCAGATTCTATATGCTGTTTGAGAAGTGGCCTCTGAACAGAGCAAGTCTTGTAATATTCTGCAGTATAACAAAGGTATTCTATCTTGTTGTTCTGATAAAGAAAATAGTGCTCTGGTTCAATAGTGCCGCCTTGCAAAGAAAGAGTTTCAGCAGCACTTTCTATCTCCTCTTCAAGGCATGTTTGTATAAAACCCGCAGGGTTTGTCGCATCAAAAACTGTCCCTGTTCCAGCTTTCGGAATCAGGAAGTAAATTGAAATAGCAATCCCAACAATTATAATCGCAATGATGATAAATATAGTTACCTGTCCACCTCTTTCTTTAAAGACACCCATATCTTCTTCAAGATATCTTTATTTATAAATTTTATACCCAACACCAAACTGTTAGTTTTCTGCTCGGATTAAGTCTCAGTATAGAAAGCGAAATGCCTCGTCTTAATCCTCGGTTTCAACTCTCGGTGCCAGAAGGAAAGATAGCTCCAAAAAATCATTTTTTATGTCCATCTTCAGGGGATGGTCTTCTGCAAACCTTAAAATAGTCTTGTCAGAAAGCTTTGAAGCCTTCACGAATTTCTGCAAATACTCAAGGCTGTATCTTGATTTACAGTTCTCTGCAGAAATCTTTGCCTCATCTCCGGAAAACTCAGACATGGCACTGTTTAATCCTCTGGCTTCGATAAAAAATTTTCCATCTTTTATTATGAAAGAGCACGCGTCTGCGACAACCATGCAGTCCTCCACAGAGTCTATGAAGTCAGAGGAATCTAACTCAACGACAGAACTAAATTCCAGTTTTGGCATTTCTTTCTCCTCGCTTTCTATTTCTATTAGGCTTAAGTTAAAAGTCCTTTTTATCTTGTCCTGGATTTGTATGTTGAGGAGATTGTCCTGCTTTTCAATGATTAATGAACTTCCAGTGCCACACCTTTTGAGAATTCTTTTCAGATTGTCCAGATTTACTCCGAGAGTCTCGTTTCCTGTTTCGAACTTTGAAAAAGAGCCTTTTGGAAGAACAAATCTTACCATGGCAACGTTTGCAGGGTCCATCGCAGTTATATTAAAGCCAGAATTGTCAACTTTTATTCTGACTTCTGTGACCAGCTCAGAGATTATTTCTATAATTCTTGACAATAGAAGCGGGTTTTCAAGTTTGGCTAACATTTTAATATTTGTGGAGGTGCGGAACCATATTATTTTAAAAATTGATTCTGCTTTTAAGCATTATTATTATTGAGTATATTTAAAGGAGATGGTGCGGAAGAACATTGGTCCTTCTGGATAGACTAATTATATAAATGTTACCTCCTTTTGAAGAAAAGCCAGTGCAATACAAAGATGGAAGAAGAAAAGAAACCCCTGGAATTTAAGGAAGAGAGGGTAAAAAAAATAACACATCTTTATTATTCCAGGAAAGACATTCAGAAAGCGCTTTTTTCCTTTTCCACCAGCAGGGAGGTGGTTCCGAGTTACATGATGGAGTCTTTCGGCACACGACCAGACTCTCTCCAGTATCCTGCAGACATATTTGAAATGGCAAAAAATGGGGCAACGAGCTTTCACTGTTCTGAAGAACTCTGGCGTGACCCTCTTGCAATTTCCACAGGCATGAATGAAAAGCAGCTGAGCGACCTTAGGATTGGCTGGGACTTTCTCATCGATATAGATTCCAAGTATCTGGATTACAGCAAAATTCTTGCTGAATTGATAATAAAAGTTTTAAGATTTCACGGAATCAAAAATTTCGGGATGAAATTTTCTGGCAGCAAGGGTTTTCATATCATCATTCCCTGGAAAGCTTTTCCCCAAGTCATTCATAACAATAAAACTTCAGATATGTTTCCAGAATGGCCGAGAATAATTACAAAATACATTACGGAGATGACCAGGAAGGAACTGATAGAAAAAATAACACAAATGACAAAGCCAAACAAATACGTAAAAGATTTTCAGGCATCTAAAGAGGTGATTCCTGATCTGATACTCGTTTCTCCGAGGCACCTTTTCAGGATGCCTTATTCCCTCCATGAAAAGACTGCACTGGCAAGCGTGGTCCTGAAGCCGGAAGAAATAAAAGATTTCCAGCCGAAAGATGCAGACCCATTTAAGGTAGAAATCAGGAGTTTCATGCCGGATGCAAAACCCGGCGAGGCTTCAGAACTTCTAAGGGAAGCCCTGGACTGGTACAAGACACAATATCCGGGAGAGCGGGAAAAATCAGAAAAATCAGGTAGGGAATTCAAGCCCATAGCCCTGAAAGATATCTCTGAAAAAAATTTCCCTCCGAGCATAAATAAAATCCTTCAGGGGATAAAAGGGGACGGAAGAAAACGTGCGTTGTTCATAATAATCAATTTTTTCAGATCAATAGGAATGGACAGGAAAGAAACAGAAAAAATCGTTCATGAGTGGAACCAGAAAAATGAATTCTCCCTAAAAGAGGGCTATATAAAATCGCAGATGATTTCCAGTTACAGAAGCAAGGCTGTTCCCCCCCCAAACTATGATAAGGACTATTACAAAGGAATAGGAATTGTTCCGACAGAAGAGGAAATGAGATACAGGAATCCTGTGAGTTATACAGTGAGAAAAACATTGATGGAGAAAAATGTTAAAGAAGGCAAAAATAAAAAATGAGCCACCATGAGCAGACATCCTCTCCATCTTAAAAATATTTAAAAATTGGAGACTAAAAATTTGGAACGATAATAATCATATACCCAAAAGATTAAGACATAGTAAATTTAGTTATTTCTTCTGAAAGACCATTAAAAAGGGTTGAAAACGAAAATTATATAAACTCTAAAGTAGTATCAAATATATGCTGCAACAACCCTCTTTGCAGGATTGTGAAGCATTGCCTTCTTACTTAGAATCATCTAACTCATTTTATCAAGACTTATTAGGATATAAACCAGAACAAACAAGATTACAAACTTTAACCCAAGAACAATGGCAACCTTTTTGTGAAAGAACAGGCTTAAACCAAAATTCTTCAGGAATTTATCTTCCAAGAAATAAAACAGCAGTTATTCCTTCTGAATCAGAAACAGTTCCTTTGGGTTTATTTCATGAATATTTCGGCCATGGTTTGTTTTGCGAGCAAACATTATCTGGACGAAGATTAGTCGATTTGGAAAGAAAGTTGTTAGAAGAAGAAAAGCAGGAATTTAATGGGAGGAAATTTACTTTAGAAGATGTTCAGAGATTCAGAAAAGACAATCAATCTTTTCAGAAATTATCTGGATTCAGAAGACAAAATTTAATTCAATATGAGCTTTTTGCCATGTGGACAGAATATTTGCTTTCAGGAGAATTTGGTTTAAGGGAAATGTTTGATGGGAAATATGATGGACTTACTTCTGAAATACAGGAGCAGATTGATGGGATAGTTAATTTTAGTGGACAATATGGAAATTTAGCAACTTTTTACAGTTTTGGATTAAGAAAAATACAGGATAAAGTTAGGTTATTAAAATTGTCTCAAGACCTTTTTAATGACTCATTAAATAAAACACGTTTAATCTTACATTTTGGCTCTGGTAAACCATTTTCAGATATAGATTTGTTTGTGGTTTCAAATGATATTCTTCCTAGTTATGATTCGTGGCTTGACATAAGGGCGTATAAATTTGATGAAATAGAAAGAGGGATTAAAGTCCTAAATCCTATGATCACTGACCCTCTTATGATTGGAAAACTTGTTTTTGGTGATAAGAATTATTTGAATAAATTAAAACTCCAGATTCTTACTCAGCCGATAACTGAGGAAGCAATTAATTTCAGTTTGAGAGAATATGGGTGTGAAAAAAGAAGAGCAAGAGATAAACTTTTAGGGAAGAACCTTCAAAATAAAAATCTCAGGTCTGCCAAAACTTTTCTGACTAATGCCTTGGCTTTAAAAAATGGTGACAAGGTTCTTACTTTTAACGGTCTTGTTGATTATGCTCAAAAGAGACTTTCGCGTAGCGAAAGTTTTATAGAGTTGAAAGGAGGTATAGAATAAAAAAATGTTAGAACAAATTACCTATCAACTTCCAAGGATTTCTGAAGCAAGACAACAAGTTTATCAAGTTGGAGATTTGGAATCTTTAAGTGCCAGTGCTTTGTATTATGGAAATGGAGGAAGTGGATTCGGAGGAGGAGGTTTTTGGGGCATAGGGAAGGGGGACATTGCTAAATTTGGGATTGTAAGAACACCTTTGATGAAAATTGAACCAGTAATGAGAGGAATGACTCTACCGGGCGGACTGACCATAAAGGATTTAACTAAGAATAGCGCAGTGTTTCAAGAAGATTTTGGTGGCGTAGGAAATATCTATGTGGCTCATCCAGATGGAAGCGGTTCCACGAGATTTTATGGTTTTGGAGAGGGTGAGAAAAAGGTAACAAAAGAAAATTGGATGATTACATTACAGAAGAAGCATGGAATAGTACCATAAAAATCTGTGGAAGGTATTTTAAAATGTTTTTTGCAGAGGGGGAATTTGAGCAATTGCCAGAAAGAATAAAAAAAGATATTGTTAAATTTAAAAAAATAGATAAAATAATATATGAGGAAAATAAAAAGGGGAAAAATGTTGATAAATTAATAATAAAATATACAATAAGTTCTATAGAATTTTACCTTAAATATGATAATGAACTTAATAAAAAAACTAGAAATATACTATTAGGGGGTATAGGTAATATTCCTATAACATTCTTTATTTTAGATAAAATAAAGATTAAAAAAGAACTAAAAGAAACTATTAGTCCTCTTATTGATATTGTAGACTCACATGCTAATTTACATATTAATAGAAAAAAACTTATTTTAAATGTTTTAAGAAAACTTGAACAGTTAAAAAAATCTCGGGGATTTAGGTAATACTACGGGAAAAACTTCAATCCAAGAGTCATACTATAAGTATCTCTTGGGTGTTCTCCCAGCCCGAAATTATTTTCAGATGTTATTTTCCCTGCCTTGCAGTCTGCGTGGTCTGGAGTCAAGGGGTAGATATATTTATTAATAATATTATCTTCTTGTCTTAAATGGAAATAATATTTATTAGACATGCAGAAAAAGAGAAAACTCGTCCAGACGTGGTCGAGTTAGGGGGAAACTCGTCCAGGCTTGGCCAAAGCAGAGGCCTGCTGTTCTTATTCTTGCTTTTAATATTTAGCCTTTTTTTAATTGGGGCGCAGGACGAAACAGAGCAGCAAAAAGTGGACAAAGCTTACCAGTGCCTCACAGACAAAGTTTCAGGAAAATGCTCTTCACTGTCTTCAGAGGAGAAAGCATTTTCAGCCCTTGCAACAGGAGACTGTAAAAGCGATTTGACTTCAGACCCAAAATTCAAAACAGATGTAAAGTATACTTCTCAGGTTGTTCTGGCTTTGGACGGAAACTCTGATGGGGAAGATTGGCTAATTTCCAGGAATGCCACGCCTACAGAACTCGTCTGGTTTTTGGAGATTGAAGCAAATAACGCCTCAAGCTGTTCAGTTCAGTATTCCGGACAATCTTTTACAGTGAACATAGATGAAAATAAAAAATTAAGCAGCAATGCAGGCAGCTGCCTTGTCCTTGCTCAGGATAACTACTGGCTTCGTGTTTCTCCTTCATGTTACGGCACAGAATTCAGCGTTTCCTGCAACCAGAGTTTTTTGACAACCCTTCTTTTCAAAAAATCAACGAGTTCAACAATTCACGTTTCTGAGAACACCTCTTCTGCGGCTGCAGGGGGGACGACAAAGGAAAAAGTTGAATCCTTCTGTTTCACGCAGGGAAGTTCTGGAAGTTCATGTAATTACGAATCAAGCCTGTGGGCAGCTCTGGCTTTGGATTCCCAGGGAGAAGATATTTCTGCCTATCTTCCCTACTTGATTACACTTGCAGACGAAAACCAGAGATTTTTGCCAGATGCTTTCCTTTATGCACTCACCGCAAATACAGAATTCAAAGTCTCTTTGCTTTCAAAACAAAAGAGCAGCCAGTGGTGGATGGAATCGGGAGATAAATTTTATGACACAGCTCTTGCTCTTTATCCTTTGCAGTCGGAGTCTCCACAGGAAAAAACAAATGCAAAAACCTGGCTTTTAAATGCCCAGGATGTTAACGGGTGCTGGGAGAACAACATAAGAAATACAGCATTCATACTTGCCTCTATATGGCCTAAACAAGCTGGGGGCGGTGCTGGTGGGGGACTGCCAGACTGCGAAGATGCTGGCTATTATTGCACAAGTACTGCGGCATGCGAAGCCGGTGAAGGTGAAATTTTGGGAGAGTTTGATTGCCCTTCTTTATACAAATGCTGTACAACTCCTGCAGTGATTGAAACATGTTCAGAGACTGGAGGAGATATCTGCTCTTCTAACCAAAGATGTATCGGAGGAACAAGCGTTGATGCCTCTGACCTAAGAACAGGAGAAACCTGTTGTGTTGGAGGTTCTTGTGATACGGGGCAGGAAATTTCTGATTGCGATCTCAACAGCGGAATCTGCAAGACAGGAGAATGCGCTGACAGCGAGCAGGAAACGGCTTATTCTTGTAACTTAGCAGGAGATGTCTGCTGTGTTCAAAAAACAGGAGGAAAAAGCTACTGGTGGCTATGGGTTCTCTTGGTTTTGATAATCCTCGTTGTTTTGGGAATAATATTTAGGGACAGGCTAAGAATTCTCTGGTTCAGAATGAAATCTGGAGGAAAACCAAAGCCGGGTTCAGGTCCAAGGCCACCATATGCCCCCCAGTATTTCCCGGGATACCAAAGACCAATGATGAGGGTTCCTGAAAGAAGAATTTTGATGCCGACACAACAACCATTAAGAAAACCTATAGCTAAGGTAAAATCAGGAGCACAGAAAGAGCTTGACGAGGTTCTTAAAAAACTTAAAGAGATGGGCAAATAATAAATAATAAAAATGACAGAAAATAGAAGATAATAGCCCCTGTACATTAAAATTTATTAACCTCTTTTTTCTTTATCACATATGACAGATAAAACAAAGGCAGAAGGTGGCTCAGAAAAATTCGAAGTTCCGAAAAATCCCTACTCTAAATTTATACCATTAAAAATTCTTCTGTTGTTGACAATTTTTTCTTTAATGATTCTCCCGCAGATTTCTGCAGTTGAGGTCATCATGGATTCTTCTTTTTCTTCCGGAGAAACTCTCCTGGCAAAGATTTCCGGGAATTTCATAGACCAGATAACCAGGGAAAATGTCTTTTTTTACAGGGGGCATGTGAAAATACCTACGATATATGGCGTAGTTAAGATAGAAGACGAGTTTTACATCTATTCTATTTTGACAGGAAAAACTCAAGGAAATTACTCTCTGGTTATTGAAGGAGTTAGGTATATGAGAGCGACAGAAGTTGTTGATGATGACATAATCTTGAATTTTACAATTTCCAATGAAACAGCTGTTTTTTCGGTAAACCCTGGCGTTGTTTCCACAAATGACGATTTTTCCCTTGAACTTCAAAACCTGCAGGATAGGAAGATAAACATAGAAATAAGGGAAGATTCTCCGTGGATAATCTCACAGGATTATCTGGAGTTAAAATCCGGAGAAAAAAAGAATTTGTTATTCAACTTTGCAGACGACTCTGAGAAAGGAATAGTCAATGTGGAGTTTTCTTCAGATGGTTTTTATTATATTCTTCCTGTTTATCTGGACACAAATAAGACAGCTGGGGGAAAAACAGATTTTAAATTTCAGCCATCTGTAGTTGAAGTTTCCATGGCCACAGACTCCGATTCAAAAAGGATTTTATACATTTCAAATACGGGCGATGAACCAATAGAAGACATATTCTTTGATGTTTCTCCGCTGCTTGAACCTTATGTGCTCGTATCTCCGGAGAATATAGATGAACTTGGTCCAAATTCTACTGAAAAAATTGAAATACAAATAACTTCTCCAGAAGAGGAGGCGGTACTTGAGGGAAAAATAACAGCATACGCCGGGAATCTGTCCGCTTCCCTGACCCTTGTTCTGGATTTCGTCAAAGATTTCATTCCGCCAGAGGGAGAGGAAGATGCCGTTATTGTAACAACCTGTGAAGAACTCGGAGGAACAATCTGTGTTGAAAGTCAGGAATGTACAGGGGAATCTGCCTATGCTAAAGACGGGGTTTGCTGCCTTGCTCCAGCAGAATGCTCTGAAAAAGGAGGAAGTTCAACAGGAAAATGGATAGGCGGGGGCTTGCTGGCACTTGCCCTTATTTTCCTATACTGGTTTTATAAAAGAAGATATAAAAAAGTGGAAAAAAGAAAAGCTTTTTAGATTATTCCTCCTCGGAAGTTTTTTCCTCAGGTAATTTGTTAATGGTTTTCTTATTATTTTTCTTTTCCACAGTAAGCTCCTGAATTTTTTTGATAAGCTCCTGCTTTTCAATTTGGAGAATTCTGGCAACCTCGTCATAAGAATGCAGCCTTCTTACAAGTTCGCTCAGGATATCGCTCCATCCGTTGTTGGAGAGGGGAATTGTTTCAGGAGAAACCACCTCTATATGCGCAGGCATGTACTTGAACATCAGAACAGCCAGGTAAAGAATGTCTTCTACCTCTACCTCAATCTCCGAGAAGGTGGTGTAAAATTCCTTGTTGTCTTTCATGACAGTAGGCTCTTTTATCTCTTTTGACTTAATAACAACTCCTTTCTCTTTTCCCATTTCCTCTATTATTTTTTCCAGGCTTTCCACAAGATGCTGTGGAGGCCTTCCTATGATATCTAATATGAGCATCGCCCTTATCCTTTTTTCTCCGGTATCGTCATGAGAACTCATTTTTGTGCCTGTTTCCCCCTATAAAATTTTTAATCAAAAACAAGAGACCGAGCAAAACTCCGAATCCAAGCAAGCCATAAATAGCATAATTTCTCTTGTCTGAAACTTGGGAATCCACATCGCTTTTTATAGATTTTGGATTTAAATCTATGGCTTTTAATTCGATATTTTTTGATGATGAATTTCTAAAAGGCTCTGAACTTGAGTTAACATTTGCTTCCTCATCCAATTTGGTATCATTCCTTTTATTTTCCTCTAACTCGACCACGCTCGGGCTGGTTTCTTCCTCGGAAACACAGGCAAGGCCCTGGGATTTTATTAAGTTTATATTAGTTTCACCTATTCCAACTATTCTTATCATGTCAT
>JBBSXY010000052.1:0-1280 GCA_038045525.1 Nanobdellota archaeon
AAAACATTCTTGCTGACCTGGCTTTCGGATTTCAGGCTGATTTCTTTAAGTGTGGCATAACTGGAAAGGAACGTGAGGCGAAAATCAAGAGACTGATTGAGATTGAGAAGAAGCTGAGAAAATAAAAAGACAATCCGCAGGAAAGACTAGAATTAGTTGTTATTTAAGAAAGGTAACAAGATAGAAAGATTTAAATATCTCTTATTTATTAAATTTATATGGAAAAAACAAATATAAAACCAAAATTAAGCGATATCATTCCTTTCTATGGGGGTATTAATTATATTGGGAGAACCAGTTTTGATATTGAAGAAGAGCGTCCAATAAGAGATCATATAGAAAGAGGAGTTGTTACTTTGGCTCAGATAGTTTATAATAGTTTTATTGGAGCAGATATTTTAAATATGTTAGAGGGAAAACCTACTCTAACATCCAAAATTCTTGAAAAGATTCTTAATTAATTCTAGAATCCTCAGGCTACGTAATTATTTTACTGATTAAAAACCTTTAAAAACTAAATTCTCTGTGAATTTCTATGCCAAAAGAAAAGAAAGAAACCAGGAAAGAAATGCCTGAAGAGGTTAAAAATCTGGAAGAATTAAATGAGCGGGCGGGTTTTGAAGAGGCGGAATCAGAATCTTCGGATGAGAAAATCAAAGAACTTGAGGAAAAGAAGAAAGTTCTTGCAGAAAAGGTGAAGAAACTCAAGGAAAAAATTTCTGCTAAAGAGGTAAGCACAGAGGAACTTAAGGAAAAAATCAAAGCTAAAAAAAGAACAGATATGCTTGTTCCTCTAGAAGAGTATGTCAAGGCAGGAATTTATCTCGGAACAAGGGTTGTGACACCCAACATGAAGCCTTTTGTTTACAGGAGAAGGGCAGATGGCCTTGCAATCTTTAATACAGACACTATAGACGAGAAATTAAAAGAAGGTGTGGAGTTCTTGTCAAGGTTTGCTCCAGAAGACATAATTCTTGTCTGCAAAAGGCAGGCGGGATGGCGAGCTACAGAAAAGTTTTCCGAATTGACAGGGATAAAGGCTTTCACAAAAAAGTATCCTGCAGGAATTCTCACCAATACCCAGCTCCATGATTTTTTTGAAAATGAGCTTACTATAATCACAGACCAATGGGTTGACAAAAACGCACTTAACGATACTTTAAATGTCCATAAGAAAGTTCTCATGATTTGCGACACAAACAATTTCTCCCAAGGAGCAGACCAAATAATAATAGGAAACAACAAAAGCCCTAAAAGTCTCGGACTTATTTTTTATATTC
>JBBSXY010000053.1:0-1523 GCA_038045525.1 Nanobdellota archaeon
AAAAGAGACTAACTTTGAAGCCTGAAAACCTTTAAAAACCCAGATTTCTCCCTAATTATATTCCAGGGTAAATAAAATGCTTTCCGCAAAAACAATAAGAAATGCCTACAAGGAAATCACCAAGAAAAGGAAGCCTGCAATTCTGGCCGAGAAAGAGAGCCAGTAAATTTTTACCTAAAGTTAATTGGAATGCTATTCCATCTGATTCTTCAAAAAAACTTAAGGGATTTATATGTTATAAGGCGGGGATGGTTTCTGCCTATGTAAAAGACAATACACCTGATTCTATGACTAAAGGGAAAAAAATTTCTATTCCGGTAACAATCCTTGAATGCCCACAATTAAAAATTTTTTCTGTCAGATTTTACAAGAACAGTAACATTGTCAAGGAAATTATTGTGGAAAACCCTGACAAGGAGTTAAAAAGAAGAATAAAACTACCAAAAAAATACGGAAAAATAGATGATGTCAAGCCTGAAGAATATGATAATATAAGAGTATTATGTTATTCTCTTGTCAAAAAAACAGGAATAAAAAAAACTCCTGACATGTGCGAAATAGGCCTTTCAGGAACTAAAGAGGAAAAGCTTAATTTTGTCAGGGAAGAGATTGAAAAAGAAATCTCTATTCTTGATATTTTTGAGAAAAATAAGTTAGTTGATTTAAGAGGGTTGACAAAAGGTCACGGATTTTCAGGTCCTGTAAAAAGATTTGGAATAACACTCAAGCAGCATAAATCAGAGAAAGGAAGAAGACGTCCTGGAAGCCTTGGTCCATGGCATCCCGCAAGAGTTACTTTCAGAACTCCAATGGCAGGGCAACTCGGGATGTTTACGAGAGTTTTATATAACAATAAGATAATTGATGTTGGAAAGTCAGAAGGCAATGAAAAACTGAAAAATATTAAAAATTTCGGGGATGTAAAAACAGATTATATCATTCTCAGAGGATCTGTGCAGGGGCCTGCAAGAAGGCAAATTTTACTAACCTCTCCTTTAAGAGAAACTAAGAAACAATTAAAGAAGAATTATGAATTAATAGAACTAAGATGAAACACCCCGCCCTAAAGGGCGAGGTATCAATAAATAAAATGTTAACACAAATCGGTCCAAGGTTGAGAAGAGTTGATGTAGTGAGCAACAGCTTCACTGGTGGTGTTTCCGACGCTACGGAAGAATTTTCCGGGACTCCAGAAATGTCCTTTTCGGAAATAATTTCTCAGCCAAGGATGTTTGTTCAGCAAACAGAAGGCACTGTAACCTTTGAAAAGCTGAAGGGCTTTGCTAATACTCATCGTGGGAGGCAACTCAACAAAGAGATGGATGTGGTCAACAGCAACGTGAAGTTCGTAAATTTTACATCCTTCACGATAAGCAACTTTTCTGATAAAGAACTCACAATCCATCCTGATACCATAAAACTTCATCGGGTCCATAGCATATTTACACTTCCAGACAAAATGGAAGGCATTTTGTCCAAAGCTATGCTTCCTAGATTTCAAATCCATTTTTCATCTCCAGAAC
>JBBSXY010000054.1:0-1319 GCA_038045525.1 Nanobdellota archaeon
GTGTTTCTGAACTCGTAACAGTGCGATAACCCAAAGGAACAAACATGAAAAAAGGCATAAGAAATAAAAATAATACTGAAAGCGTTTGGGATAAAATTTACGAGAATTATAAAGGACCAGATATTAAAAATAAATATATACATTCTAAATTAATTAAGATTTTAGAAAAATATATAAGTCCGAGAGACAGCATTCTTGAGGCTGGTTGCGGTTCTGGCTATATGGTTTCATATTTCCAAAATCAAGGGCATTATTCGGTTGGGCTTGATCTTTATGACAAGCCTTTAAGAGTAGCAAGAGAGATATTCGGGGCGAAAAATTTAAAAAAGGGAGATTTATTTAATTCGCCGTTTGAAAACTCATCCTTTGACATAGTTTGGAACGAGGGCGTGCTTGAACATTTCAAAATAAATAAATCTATTGAAGCGGCTAAAGAAATGGCGAGGGTTTCTAAAAAATACGTAATAATAGATGTTCCCAATCGCTATAGTTTCTATGTTATTACTAAAATATTACAAAAAATTGTCAGAAGATGGCCTTATGGCTACGAAGAATCGTATTCAATTGGACGTTTAAGATATTTGATGAAAAAAGCAGGACTAGAAGTTGTTGGCGTTCACGGAGTGTTTTTAGCGCCGCCAATTCATATTTGGAAAGATTGGAAGTCTATAATGGCGTTATTATTTTTAGTAATTCCTTTGCCAGAGAGAGCATTGCTAAAACTTTTGAATGTAATTGGAAAAATAGAAGATAATCATCCTGGTATTGTAAAATTTTTAGGATATCATTTAGTTATAGTCGGAAAAGTCCGATATTAATCCTATGAAAAAATATTTAATTACAGGGGGAATCGGCTTCATCGGCTCGCATCTTTCAGAGGCGCTTTTGAAATTAGGGAACGAAGTTGTTGCAATAGATGATTTTTCCGCTAACGCCATAGAAAAAATTGATTCTAAAATTAAAATTTATAAAACAGGCATTGAAAATACAGGCAGGATTAAAGAAATTTTTAGAAAAGAGAAACCAGATATTGTTTATCATCTTGCTGGAGTTATAAATTTAAGGCGTCAAATCGCAGACCCCCTTTTCGCAAAGGACTTGAATTTTTTAAGAAGAATTGAAACGATTTTAGATGCTTGTCAAAAAAACAGAGTTAAAAAGATAATTTTTATTTCTAGCGGCGGAGCAATTTATGAAAATGCTCGAATGATTCCTACGCCCCAAGATTATCCTGCCCATCCAGTGTCTTTATACGGGTTGGCAAACCTGATATTAGAAAAGTACATTCGGTCATATTGCAAAGAGTATGGGATGGATTT
>JBBSXY010000055.1:0-19751 GCA_038045525.1 Nanobdellota archaeon
AACACTCACCGCTAATAGGAAAGAAACCAAAAATTTCTTTTCCATTTTGTGTATCATTTTATTTATTTTTTATCTCCGGAAACGAAGTTTCCTGTGAAATAGAGGACTTAGATTTCATTTATAAACTTTATGGTGTTGTCGTAATTATAGAGTTACTATAGCACTTAGTGTGAGTTACAACCAGTGCAATTTCCTTTCCCATATTTTGCCGTCGGCAAAGAAATCTCAAGAGCCGAATCAGATAATCATGTTAATAAAATAAAAAAATTATTTTTATCTACCAAAACAAACTTGTAATCTGTTTTGTTTTAGTTTGTCAGGAGATCTCATTCCTTCATATAATCTGCCAACTAAATTTTTTGCTTTACTATAAAATAATTCATTTAATCCTTTTTCTCTGTAGCTAAGTTCTAGCTCTTCAAGTTCTTTAATATCTTCTTCACTAATCTGAATTTCCTCCGAATAATGTCTTATGTTCTTGCCTTTTGGGATTTTTGGTTTTGAATTAGTATGATCAATTATCTCTCCCCCACGAGCAACAACAAAACCTCCTGCCGAGGCAGAAGTTATCATCTCTAAACTCAATGTTTTTTTTAAATCAGGCACAACTAAGAGATATCTTAGCACAGGCCATTCTTCAATAACATGCATAAGTGCTTTATTCATAAATAAAAAATAAGTCAGTACTTTATAAATCCTTCCTTTTTGTAACTACTTAAAAATTGCTCTAAAAACTCATTAACTCAATGTCTGTATCAGTAGTGGTGAAGTTTTTTGCCACCAGAATCTTTGCACCAGATTCTTTTATATCATCCATTATCTTTTGGTTTGCAGTGCCGTCAAAAATTACTGCGTAAGGTTTTTCTTTTGTTTTTCTTAAGCCAGCAGAAAGGCTTTTTACAGGAAATATCTCTATTTCCTTTAAATCAGAGTCAAGAAGTATGGCTTTTCCTTCGCCTTGGTTTTCGTTTGCTATTTCTCTTATTCTTTTTTTTGTGTTTTCATTTAAAAAAGAAAAGGAAGAGCTTCCGGTTTTTGATTCAGAAGCTCTTTCTGAAAATCTGTCCCTGGACAAGAATTCTCTTGCAGGAACTTTTTTTCTCAGGCAAATAAGGACTTCTTTGCCTGTTAGCTCTTCTACTTCTTTTCCGTCAGGGGCAACGGCAATATACTTTATTCTGGCATTGTCTGTGACGTTTTTAGCTATAAGCTTTCCGCCCCTATCCCCATCTATGAACAAAGTGACTTCCTTTTCTTCAGAAAGGGTCTTTATGCTTTCAGGAAGCTTTGTACCGTTCATAGCGATTACATTGTTTACTCCTGCCCTCATTAAATTCAGGACATCTGCCCTTCCTTCTACAACGATAATCTCACTGCCGGAAATATCTCCGTGAGTGAGTTTTTCCTCTCCATACTCTTTAACATTGGCAGTTCTTGCAGACTCCTTTATCTCCTTTGAAATTTCTCTGGAATCGGTTGTTCCTTTCAGTTCAGACATAAGCTTCTTTGCACGCCCGATTATGTAATCTCTCTTGCTTCCGCGCACATCCTCTATCCTTTCAACTTCAATCTGGGCGTCGCAGGGACCCATTTTTTCTATAGTCTCTACAGCTGCAGCGATTAGCGTTGTCTCTGATTGATCAAGGGCTGTGGGAATCTTTATCATTCCCGTGGTTATCTTATCTTTTCTTTCGAGTTCAACTTCAATCCTTCCAATTTTTCCCTCTTTCTGAAGCTCCCTCATTTCGAGTTCGCTTCCAAGCAGGCCTTCTGTCTGCCCGAAGATGGCTCCGATTACGTCTGGCTTTTCCAAAGCGCCTTCAACACGGAAAGTCGCATGTATCATATACTTGATTGATACAGGGCTTATTTTTGCCATTTTGTTTTCCTTTTGGATTGTTTCCAAATTTATTTAATTATATAGAAAAATACCTAATTACCAACTTTTACCATCTTCCAAAATCAACTAATTAAAGTGAATGTGACGAACGCGGTAGTGACGTCATTCGTGTGAATGTGATTATTTAAAATTGAATAATCAAATATCTTTCTACCTAAATTCTATGTTTATTGGGTTTTTAAGGTTTTTGAATTCTTTTCTCCAGAAGGTTGTATTCATGGAGTTTTCCAAGCTTTTTATAAAGCTCCAGGAGTTTCTCGCTGATTTCCGCTCTTTCCTGCTCGGAAGTTCCCATTTCCAGGATTTTTTCATAGAACCGGGCAGCCTGCGTCCTTCTCAATTCACTTTCGCAGACATTTGCCTGCTCTTTATAGAACATCTTTACAGATATCTTTATCTCTCCCCTTTCTCTCGAATTAGCCTGGGACATTGCCTTTTTCATAGCCTGCTCAACCTTGTCAAAGGTCCCGGATTTTGCATAAAGCTCTGTCTCTTTCATATAATTCTTTATCTTCTCGGTAAAGGGTATGGAAAGCTCTGCGGCATTGTCATACATCTTTGCGGCCTCGTTCAGCATCTTGGCTTTTTCATAAAGAGCAGCAAGTTTAAGGAAGACGAACTTCTTGGTGTCAAGTGCCACTCCAGATTCCCCGAGAAATCTTCCGAGATGGTCTATTTGAACATAGTCCCCTTTTCCAGCAAGTGCCTGCTCAATCTCTGATTTTGTCATTCCAGGCCTTAATAGCATAAAATAAATAATAATATCAGGTATTTAAGAATTATTGTTGAATGTTGAACGAGGTTTATTCAGGTTCTGGTAATTTTTTAGATAAGTCCTCTTTCCTTATCTTCCAAAATTTGCAGTCTATGCATGGATTAAGAATCCTTTCTACCCCTTCTCCCTTTTTTTTCTGCCGCGCCCAAGAGAATTCTAAAAGTTCTTCATCACCGAGCAAAACTCCACCCAATCTCACAGCTTCAATATGCCTATCATCATATTTAGATTCTGACTCATTCCATTTACGGCTTTGAATAGTTAAAAGAGGGTATTTTCCAGATTTTATAACATCTGGTTGTGAGCAGCAGTAATAGTGTAAATCTTCACTTCCTGCGCTGAGAGAATAAGCGCACAAAATAAATCTTACCGTACCTGTTCTGTCATCAGAATCTTCTGACATAAAAACCAAAATTTTCTAGTCTTTTTAAGAATTATTGTTGAATGGTTATATTCCATAAAAATTAACTTTAAATACATCCCTTCAGAAATAATAAGATGCTTCAACGCACTTTTGTAAGAAGAACTCTTTTCAATAGTAATAGAAATCCAGAGAATATCCTTCAGGATTCTACTATATTAGATAATGAACTATTTGATAGCGTATATGAAAAACTAGAATCTCGCCATCAAAATGAGCGACTCCCACATCCAATTAGTCAAAGTTCAGTAAGAAATGCGCCCTCTGAAATTGGATATGTAAAATTTGGCTATGATGTTAAAGTTTATTTGATTGGAGGAGGAGTGGCTTGCTTGGTAGATAATTATCGAGCACTATCACACGAAGGCAAAGATGTTATCCAAAAACAAATAGTTTTGTTTCATGAAGATTCTTCAGGATTAGAATCACTTTGCAGAGAATTAACTTTGTAGAGAACTATTTCTTCTTCACAATCTCAGTGCAGATTCCTGCTGCTACAGTTGAGCCTGCGTCCCTCACAGCGAAACGGCTCATGTATGGATTTTCTTTCTGGGTTTCCAGGCAGAGATTTCCCTGGGGCTTTATCCTAACTTTTGCAGAATCCCCGTTTTTTAGAAAATCAGGACTTTTTTTTATTATTTCTCCAGATCTTGGGTCAATCTGCTCAATCAGCTCAATGAACTGGCAGGGAACCTGTGCAGTGTGGACATGGAAAACAGGAGTGTATCCTTTTGCAAGAACTGTCGGATGATTTATGACAGTGATTGTTGCTATGAATTCTTCAACAACGTTTGATGGCCTTGCAGCCTCGCAGATTACATCTCCCCTTGCAATGTCTTTCTTTCCAACTCCTCTTATGTTGATTCCTACATTGTCTCCGGCAAGAGCCTCGGGAAGAGTCTCATGATGCATCTCTATGGTCTTTACTTCTCCTTCAATCCCTTTTCCAGTTCTTCCAGGCAATACTATTACTTTTTGTCCTACTTTCATTATTCCTGTTTCTATTTTTCCCACAGGAACTGTCCCTATTCCTGTAATTTCATATACATCCTGGACAGGCATTCTCATAGGCAAGTCTGTAGGAAGCTTTGGGTGAGGGAACTGATCAAACTGCTCAAGGACAGTTGGTCCTTTGTACCAAGCCATGTTTGAGGATTTCTTTGCAACATTATCGCTTTTCAAGCCAGAGCATGCGATGAATGGAGTTGTTTCAGGGTTTATTCCAACACCCTGAAGAAGCTTTCCAACTTCTCCTTTGACTTCGTTGAATTTTTCTTCTTTGTAACCAACAGCATCCATCTTGTTTATTGCTACGGCAACGCTCTTGACTCCCATTGTTCTCAAAAGCCATAAGTGCTCTGTAGTCTGGGGCTGCACTCCCGCAGGGGCCGCAATTACAAGAAAAGCACAGTCTGCCTGCGAAGCCCCTGTAATCATGTTCTTGACGAAGTCCCTGTGCCCTGGCGCATCAATGATTGTTATCTGATATTTTTGGGTAAGAATTTTTCTGTAGGCAAGGTCTATTGTCACACCACGCTCCCTTTCTTCTTTTATCTTGTCCATAACATAAGCAAATTCAAAACCAATTTTTCCGTGTTTTTCAGCTTCCTGCCTCAGCTTTGTCATTTCCTGCTCAGTAACAGCACCTGTATCGAAAAGCATTCTTCCGACTATTGTCGATTTTCCTGCATCGACGTGCCCGACGAAGATGACATTAATATTTGGTTTTTCTTTAGCCATTCTTGTTGTAAAAATTCTATGAAGAATCTTTAATAGAGATTAATGAAAATTTAGCTTTAAAAATCTTTCGGCAACTTTAGTCATCTTTTGAGTTTTTCTGCCAGAAAGATGCTTGAATCAGAGATAAAATAACCAAGAATAAGTCCCGCTACCACGTCGCTTAAATAGTGCATTCCAAGATACACGCGGGAAAACATCACCAAAACAGTAATAGCTGCCCATATCCAGAGCAGCATCCTGTTAAATTCAAAAAATCTTATCACAGAAGCAGCCGCAGTAACATGCCCGCTTGGAAAACTTTGATTTATTCTTGTTTCTCCAAGGTTAGGAAAGTCAAATTTTGTGAAAGGCCTCGGCCTCGCAATAATGATTTTAATCAGTCCAGTCACTCCGAAGTAAAGTATAATTGCTAATAACAGAGGCAAAATCCTCTTTTTTTGCTTGAATAAAAGCAGAATAACAAACACAAATAAAAACAAAACATAGCCCTCTACGCTGTGAATAAATATTGCTATGCCGTCCAAGAATCCAAGCCTGTTATTCAAAAAAAACCCGGAAACCGTGTTATCAAGAAAAAATGAGATTATTAACAAGGCTATCCCAATCAAATAATAATAAAAACCCCTCATAAAAATAAAATGGAAAATTAGTTATATAAATGTGATTATAACCCAAGAAATTCTTACAGATTTTAAGTAGTTTCGTAAGAAGATATTTCGTAAGAAGATATTGATCTATTTTCATCTAACCATTTTCTTACAGCTAAATCTAATTTGGGTATATTCAAATATAAGAGAGCAGCTTGTTGTGTTCTATATCTTTCTTCATTTTTATGCTCTTCTAATCTTTCTTTAGAAGGAAATCCGATTTTATGCTCGCCTTTGTCATGAAAAAGAATATCAAAAACCAAGCCCCGAAATGCGTTCTGAATAGAAATAGCACACCTCGATTTTTCCAATTCAATAGATTTTGGATGCTCTCTTTTATCAATCCCCTTTCTTTTCCAATCATTATCTACACCAAAATTCAAGCCTCTTTCATCAATCTTTCTTCTTAATCTTCCCTCCATATTCTTTAATCTATCCAGGATAGAATTTGACCTAGGAATATTGATAGGGGCTTCGTAACCACAAATGCCTATCCATTGATCTTTAACATCCGCAGCCCCAAAGACTCTTCCAACTTCACCACTACTTTTAAATAAAATATTAGAATAAACAAAAATTCTTCTTTCAATTGGACTTAATCCTTTCCAAAACTCTAAATATGTTTCAAGTTCTTTTCGGGAAGCTTCCTCTAACCAGCTTGGATGTATCATTTTACAATCTTACTTTTTATGTTTATAACTTTTATTGTGTTTACTGATTCTCCACCAATCTGTTTTTTATAATAGATTTAACAAATCATCTGACTTTAAACCTGCTTGATTCATTATGGCTTTTAACGTACCCTTAGCAAGCTCTTTGTGGTTTGGGACAGGAATTGTTTTCTTTCCTTTTTCAGTTTGCCTAACAAGAACCATATGGCTTCCGCGCGTTCTTACATGTTCATAGCCCAATTTAAGGAGAATTTTAACCAATTTTTTACCTGACAATACGGGCAGTTTTGGCATTCTTTTTTACCTCAATAAAAGAAAAAGTCGGCATTTCCTTTCTTGTGATATCAAGTTCTTCATAGGCCTCGGGCATTTCTTCAAGGTAAAGTTCAGCAGCTTCTTTTATGTTTTTCATAGCCTCTTCAACACTCGTCCCCTGGCTTGTAACATCAAGGCTTGGGCATACAACTACAAAAACATCTCTTCCATCGCTTAGTTTTTCTTTATTTATTACAACATCTAAAAAATATTTTTTTCCTTCCATATTAGGAATAAGTGGTTAAGATTTTTAAGGTTATTGGTTTTCTGCAAGTCCTTTTCTTTTTCTTATCCCCCTGACAACATCTTTCTGAAGGCTGGCAGGGATTTTCTCGAAACTCTGGTCAAGAAGCGAGCTAGAACCTCTGCCCTCTGTGGCGCTTCGTAGGTCGCTGCTCCATCCAATCATCTCAGCGACAGGAAGCTTTGTTTTCATGTCTGCGTGTCCTTCTGCATGCTTTACTTCAAGGAGCTGCCCTCTCTTGCTGCCGACAAGCTTTGTTACAGCGCTGAGGAATTTGTCAGGCATTTCAAAAAGATAGGTCTGCAGCGGCTCAAGAAGGTAAGAGCCTGCCTTTTTCATGGCTTCTGTGATTGCTTCCCTGACAGCAGGATAAACCTGAGCAGGGCCTCGATGAATTGCATCTTCGTGAAGTTTTATGTCTGTGAGCGAAACTTTCATTTTCATGCATGGCTCCCGTGCCATTGGCCCCTGGTCTATCACCATCTCGAAAGCATCCAAAACCATATCGAGAACTTCCCCTATATGAACTTCTCCTCTGGTTTCATCCATGAAAATATTTCCCTTGTAAATGTCCCTGACATCTCTTATCGAATCGCCGGTCCAGCCGAGCTTTGAGAGAACATCAAAAAGGTCCTGGCTTTTTTTCTTGACTCTTCCCTCGCGCAGCTCACCTGATTTTATTGCCGCATAAACGTTGTCTTCAAGGGAATCAACTTTTATGTAGAAGCTGTTGTGTTTGTTCGGGCTTCTTCCCTCTAAAGAAGGAGACTCTTTTCCAACAGTTTCTCTGTAAACTATTATCGGTTCAGAAGTTTTTACATCAAGCCCTTTTTCTGTCTTTATCCTGTTTTCAATGATTTCCAGATGAAGCTCTCCCATTCCGCTCATAAGAGACTCGCCTGTTTGTTCATTGATTTCGATTTTTATCGAGGGGTCTTCCTTGGCAACTTTTTTAAGGATTTCAACAAGTTTCGGCAAGTCTGCAGTCTTTTTCACTTCAATCGCTTTTGTTATGACAGGCTCGAAAATGTGTTTCAATTCTTCGAAAGCTGTTTCAGGGGCAAGGGTTATTGTTTCTCCCGCCTCTCCTGTTACACCAGAAATTGCAAGGACATTTCCTGCCCCGATTTCTTCCACCTGCTCAGGTCTTATTCCGTTATAAACAAAAAGTTGCTGTATCTTCTGTTTTTTCTTTGCAAGATTGAGGTAAACTTCTGTTCCTGCTTTCAATGTTCCCGAGAAAAGTCTTCCCGCCGAAATCTCTTTTCCGCTTCTTGGATCAATAACAATCCTAGTAATCACGAAAGCAACTTTCCCGTCAGGATTGCAGGACAGGAGAGATTTTCCGAAATCAGAATCCAGTTCTCCATGCCAGATTTTTGGAATTCTGTATTTTTGTGCTTCTATTGGATTTGGAAGATGCTTTACAACCATATCCAGTAGAACTTCGTAAAGAGGGGCATTTTTCCACACCCAGGCTTTTTTTTCCTCCTCACTCATTTCGTAGAGCCTGGCTATGTCTTTGAATGTGATTCTTTTTTTCTCCATGAACGGAACAGAAAGAGCCCAATTTTCCCGAGCAGAGCCGAAGGCAACGCTTCCGTCCTTTATGTCAACGAGCCATTTTTCTCCATACTCCTTTTCAGCAATTTTCCTAATTAAATCGTTGAACTCATGGAAAATCCTAATAAAACGTTGCTGCATTTGCTCCGGTGTGAGCTTTAATTCTTTAAACAGCCTGTCAACTTTGTTTATGAACAAAACCGGCTTGACCCTTTCCCTCAATGCCTGTTTTATCACTGTTTCTGTTTGCGGCATTATTCCCTCGACAGCATCCACGAGAACAACAGTCCCGTCAATGGCTCTCATGGCCCTCGTAACATTCCCTGAAAAATCGACGTGTCCCGGAGTATCAATTAAATTAATCAGATATTCCTGGCTATGGAAATTGTGAACCATAGAAACATTTGCCGCATCGACAGTCATCAACCTTTCTTGCTCATCGGCGTGCTGCCATGTCGCCATTCCTGCCTCAAGGTTTCCTGCGGACTTTGCAGCCATGTGACCTGATGCAGCCAGAAGGTTGTCTGTGAGGGCTGTTTTTCCGTGGTGAATGTGTGCACTAGTTGCAATATTACGAATATGTTTCTGGTTTTTGTTCAGCCTTTTTATTTTCTCGAACTGTGTTTCTTTCTCTGTCATTTTAACTGGAATAATTAATGAAGAAAAAAATTGTTTATAAATATTTGGGAGTTTTAAATAGATTTTCAATGAGCTGTAAGGTAAATGTCACCTAAATTAATGATTTGGCAAGTAGTTCTCATTTTTGGAAACAGCAGAAAAAATGGCTTCGTTAAAAAACTGAAGAAAAGATTTAAATAGCTATATGATAACCTTATCATATGTCTAATCTACGACAAGTTCATCGAATGGATAATTTACATAGACTATTCTTTAAAGCATTCTCTAATCAAACAAGATTGGGAATAATTAATCTATTAAGGCAAAGACCAATGACCGTTACAGAAATATGCGAAAAAACAGGATTTGAACAAAGCAGAGTATCTCACAATCTTAGATGTTTGGAACATTGTGGATTTGTAAAAGTTACGCCAGATGGAAATTTTAGAAAATATGCGCTGGATGAAGAGACTATAATTCCTATTGTTAACCTGTTTGATAAACACATTCAGAAATATAAAAAAAGATTAGAAAACTGTGGGATTATCCAAAATGAATAAAGAATACGATTTGATTATCATTGGTGGAGGAGCTGGGGCTTTTGCAGCAGCAAACACAGCTAATCGACTGAAAAAGAAAGCACTTCTTATAAACTATGAGAAAATTTTGCCTCTCGGTGGGACATGTGTGAATGTTGGCTGTATTCCATCAAAAATAATGCTTCATCAGGGAGAAGAGTATTTTTATGCGATAAGAAGCCAATTTAGAGCGATCAAAGTGCAAGGCAAAGCTGATTTTCTTGAGGCATTGGAAGAAACCCACGAAATGGTGGAGAAGTTTAGGGCTAAAAATTATACAAATGTCATTAGGAAACAGGAATATGTAGATTTTAAAGAGGGGTTGGCTTCTTTTGTAGATTCGCACACTGTAAAAGTGGGTAATGAACTATTTAGTGGAAAACACTTTCTCATAGCAATTGGAGCATCAACATTTGTTCCGCCAATTAAAGGAATTGATAAAATTGATTTTATTACAAATGTTAATATCTTCAATCTCAAGAAAAAGCCGAAGTCAGTAATCATTATTGGCGGGGGTCCACTTGGAATTGAGTTCTCTCAAATTTTCCATCATTTTGGAATTAAAGTTACAGTTCTTCAACGTTCAGAAAGAGTTATACCTAAATTTGATTCAATGCTTGGAGATGAATTACGAAAACACTTGGAAGAGGAAGGAATTAAAATTTACACAAAGACTGATGTGAAAGAAGTAAAGAAAGTGAAAGATGGAATAGAATTAACTATTGAAGTTGACGGAAAGAAAAAAGTTTTATCTGCTGAGAAATTAATGCTTGCAACTGGTTTACAACCACATACAAAACTTCTTGAATCTGACAAAGCCGGTGTTGTACTAGATGAAAGGGGATTTGTTAAAATTAATGGATATATGCAAACTTCTCAAAAGCATATTTATGCAGCCGGGGATGTAACTGGATTAATGCCTCTTGAAACAACAGCGGCAAAGGAAGGCAATTTCGCTGTTCTAAATATGTTTGAAAATGCTAAGAAAAAAATAAATTATAATGAAGTACCTCACGCTGTGTTTACTTCTCCAGAAGTTGCTGCAGTTGGTATAACAGAAGAGGAATATATGAGAAAATATAACACCTGTTTATGCAGGACAGTAACCTTAGACCATGTGGAAAAAGCATTGTCGATTAAAGATACAAGGGGTTTAATCAGGATGGTTTTGGATCCAAAAACAAAAGTCGTTATTGGTGTCCATATTATTGGACCAATGGCTGCCGATATCATCACAACTGCCACCTATGCGATTAAGAACAAAATGACGATTTATGACATAAAAGATACTGTTCATGTGTTTCCAACATTAAGCGAGATGATTAAAAAAGTAGCACAAAGTTTTGACCAAAATTTAGATGAAATGGCGTGTTGCGTGGAGTAAAAATGGCAAAAGAAGTCAAAAAAAACAGAAGGAAATATTTTATGTGTAGTCATTGTAGGTTTTTATATAAGGAAAAGAAATCTGCTGAGGAACATGAAAAATTTTGTAAAGAGTATAACACTCAGATTTCAGAAGCAAATGAAGATAAATCCAAATCAAATTATAAGAGCAAGTAAGCAAGTATTAAATGAAAGAAATTATTTTATAACTTTCATAGCTTTAATATTCGTAATTTTTGCAGTTTTTATTTTGATACCGGTATTTCTCATTCCTGAAAATTCGTTGTTTTTTCAATTAACTATATTTACAATTAAAGATTATGTGCTTCTCACCATATTATCCATTTTGACATCTTTACTAATAGTAATGCAGGTATTTTTCTATAAACAAGCTAAACTCTACTCTTTAGGAAAAACAGCAGTTGGCGGAGGCTCAGCAATTGTTGCCGCTCTTTTTGGAACTGCAAGCTGTGCTTCTTGTCTGGTTGCAGTATTTGGTTTTCTAGGTCTGGGAATTGGAATCGTTTTATTTTTAGTTAAATACCAATGGATTATTGTAAGTATTGCAATTATTTTAATGTTAACATCTATTTACCTTACATCTTTGAAAATAAATGGAGTATGTGATTCATGCAAGAAATAAGGTATAAAAAAGGATTTTCCCTTTTCTAAATATGAAAATTCTTATTGTGGGTCATGGCGCTGTGGGAACTGTCCTTTGCGAGATGTTTTCCAGGGAAAGAAAAATAAAATCCGTAATTTGCGTTGAACGAACTATTACCCACTTCAGAAACAAAGGAAAACTTCATTTCAAGGAAGTTGACATTTCTGATAAGAGGCAAACTGCAGATTTATTAAAAAAAGAAAAGCCAGACCTTGTAATTAATGCATCTCTCCCAATTTTTAACAAAACCTTGATGGAGGCATGCCTAAAATTTGGAATAAACTACATGGACCTGGCTTCTTACTGGGATTTTGATAAGAAACCGGGGGCAAAAAGCCCCTACAAAGTCGAACAAATGGACTTTGATTCCAGATTTAAAAAAAAGAAAATAGTTGGATTGATAAATGCCGGAGTTTCCCCAGGTCTTACGAATCTTCTCGCGAAAGAATGTGAAGATATTTTTAATGAAATAAATTCAATCAAAATCCGCCTCTATGAAGATACTAAAACGCCTGATTTTTACTTTCCCTGGTCGATAGAGTGGCTTCTTGACGAAATAAATTCAAAGCCTCTCGTTTATAGGAACAGAAAGTTCAGAATAATGGATAACTTTTCAGAAGATGAAGTCTATACATTTCCCAGAGGCATAGGAAGAAGAAAGGTTTCTCTTGCTTCCCAGGAAGAAGTTGGGACAATTCCCTTGTTTATGAAAGTTAAAAATGTTGATATAAAAATCTTTGACAGCCAGGCAAATATCGCAAAATTCCTGATGAGATTAGGGCTTGTTTCCAAGGAAGAGGTAAAAATGGGAAAATGCAAGATAAAGCCTGTGGAATTTGTATCTTCTCTTGCAAGGGCCAAGCAAAAAGATTTCATGAAAATGAAAATTCCGGCCAATGCTCAATTTATCTTTGCGGTTGAGGCAGAAGGTAAGAGAAATGGAAGAAAAAAAAGAGCAGGTTTCTATGCCATCTTTCCGAAACAGAAGCAGATAAACAGGTTTGGACTTCAAGCTAACTTTATATCATATCCAACAGCAATTTCTGCAAAGGTTTTTGCATTGAAAATTCCAAAAATAAAAAACCACGGGGTTTTTCCTCCTGAAGCTATTGAGAAAAGCATAAGGCATGAGATAATAAATGAATTAAAAAGGCATGCAAAGATCAGAACCTTTGCCCGTTGAAATTCTTCTCTTAGAATACAAACTAAAACACAGAAAATGATTTAAAGGCTGAAACAAGAGAAATTAACATGAGAATAGAGCACAAGTTTGGAAATTTAAAAACAGCAATCAGAGAACTAAATGAGTTAGGATTTTCCGCAAATGAATCACTCATTAGCAAAGGACTTTATCATGTTCTTCCCATTGAAATGAGAGATGATTATCCTATGATGGGAGATGGAACAACACCAAGATTTGTTGCATTCTTATATTCCACGGGAACATTAATTTTTGTTAAACCTTATGATGAAAATCCCGTTTTAATGGCATACCAGGAAACATTAGAGAAGTTAACCGCATCGAATTAAAAGTTATAATCTGTCCGTTAAACACTTTCTAAATTGGTCAATTCTTGGGTTTTTCTGTAATTCTTCTACAACCGCAAAAGGTAATTGCCTGTATAAAAAATCCAGAAACTCAGCAAGTTTGTTTGCAGTTTCTTGAGGATTATAAGAATCACTAGGTCTTGCAATAAATTCTATTCCTTGATATTGTGTTGGCTGATCATGAGGCAAATCAACTTCTATTTTTATCATAATTCAAAATAAGATAATTACTTTATAAAAATTGTTATACCAGACTTACCTCGCGGAATCTGAGAAGAAACTCAAAAGATTAGTGTTTAAATAAAAAATTTATTTTATCTTCAAATTTCTAAACGCTCTCCTATTCCACCCCATCCTTTAACAGTCCTAACATTTCTTAATCTGTTGAGGAAGTTGCTTCTGGGATCTTCTTGACGAAGATGCTCGTTTGTTAATACATATTCAATCAATTCAAAAAATTGATCGTAAGAGAGCTCCACAGTATCTTCTGTCGCCCCTGCAGCCGCTAAGGAAGCTACTACACTTGATTCATCTCCAGTATTTATAGCTACACCAACCCCTTGGTTTCTTCTTGCATCATAATCTTCTGTCCATAAGTAAACTCTTCCTTCGGTTGCTAGAGCTACAAGTTTTTTGGGTTTAGAATCAATTTCATAAGACATAAACAAAATATTATCAAACCTCTTTAAAAGAATTGTTGTCTCATAAAATAACCTTATCTCGCGCTGTCAGCTTGCTTTTCGGATTCTATCCTCTTTCTTACTGCAAAGCTCTCACCGTTTCCTTCAGAGGCAAGAATTATTTCTTCTGCGAGAGCCTGTGAAATGCTTTTCTTTTTGTTGAATGCCTTGTCAGAAGCTCCATGCACCAAATTTCTTATGGCAAGGTTCACACGTCTCATAGGAGAGACATCGACTGACTGGGGATATCTTGCTCCACCATATTCAATTGCAGTTACCTCGTCTCTTGGAGCCGATTTTTCAACAGCCTTCACAAAGGCTATTACGGGATTTTTTCCTGTTTTTTTCTCTATAAGCCCGAGTGCCTCCAAAACAATCCCCGCGTTTCTTGAATATTTTCCTGTCGAGGTTCCTAAGATTATCTTATGCTTTTTCCCCCTGTGTCCTGCAACTCCAATCCTATTTATGAGCCTTTCAACAAGATTTATTTTTGTCTGCCCGAATTTCTGAAAATTTCTTCCGTGGCTTTTCAAAATCAGCCTTGACTTAAGGTTTATCACATTTTTCAGACCCGGATCTTCAACATCAATGTTTTCTGTTTCGTACAAATCAAAAATTTTGAATTTTAATGGTTCCATTTTTTAAAATATTATCCAAAATTTAGTTATCTGATAATTCCTATTGCTAATAATTGATAAATTTGATTTTACTGACATTAACATTTTAATCATTGAACATTATATTTACATTTAAATTCTTGTTTCATCATCTTCTTCCCTTCTCGATTATTCCCTGCCAAAGCAAGTGAAGGGGCTGGTCATTTACCTGAATAACCTGAAATCTGACGCCGGGAATGTCCCCTTTTGTTCTTCCCTGCTTTCCTCCTATTCTTTCAATCAAAACCTCGTCGTGCTCGTCTATGAATTTCTGGGCGAGATTTCCAGGGATAAAGGCGGTTACTATCTTGCTGTTTTTTTTCAGCTGGACTTTGCAGCATTTTCTCATTGCAGAGTTCGGCTGCTTCGCCTCTTTCTGGATTTTCTGGAGAACAATCCCCTTGGCCTGGCTTGCTCCTTCCAGTGGGTCTGACTTGGAATAAAGGTTAAGAGCTTTCGCTTTATATTTCCTGTCGCTCCATCTGAATTTCTTCCTGTTCTTTTTGAACTTTAACGCGTTTTTTAGTCCCATTTTTATTTTGAATGCTCTATAAAATGTTGCTGAAAATAGTTTAAAAACCTTTTTAATACGAATTAAAAATTAATATTATGTATAAATTAAGCTTATCAAATTATTTTTATCTATATGACTACAATTCAGGATTGCTTAAGCAATCCTAAACTCCTTTCCAAAAAAATCCTTCACAATTTTCTGCATTTCCAGAAATCGCCTTTTATTCCTGCCTATGAGAGCTGCCTTGTTTGTTCCTCCGCTGACAACGATTTCGTTGTCAGTGATTTTAAGGCTTTTTATTGTTAGGGGAGCAACAAGGGCTCTTATGAAATTTTCTGCATCATGCAATCCACGGGGGGATGCAATAACCCTTATTCTTTTTCCCAGGATTTCAGACATCTCTCTCACATTTCTCCCATTTTCACCGATGGATTTTGCAACAAGTTCCCTTGGCACAGAAAAAATTATTGCGTCGTTGTATCTGAAGCAGAAGCGGGTTCTTACGTTCATTATTTTCTCAAAAAGGTTCAGATAACGCAAATCCTGCATGTCTATGGTGCTGGCCATTTTCTTTGTTGTATATTATATGAAGCGAATTAGAATTATCTTATAAATTTATGTAATTTCTTTATTTATCTTTGTGGAGTTACCTGTTTACTTCTTCAACAATCTTTGCTTCAGCTGGCTTTTTCTGCGACTCTTTTTTTGTAAGGGGGCCAACGACCTTTACAAGCAGTCCAGGTAAGCCTGTCCCCACTGGAACCGGCTGATTTAAAATCACGTTTTCAATCACGCTGGTAAGCTGGTCTTTGTTTCCTTTTATAGTCGCATTCACGAATTGTTTTACAGGAGTTTCGAAAGTTGCTCTTGCGAGGATTGATGATTTTTGGGCTATTATTCCTATCCTTGTAACTCCTTTCACTTCTCCTGTATTTGTCATTGCATCTGCAACAAGCTTCAGGTGCCTCTTGTCTATATCAAGCCCCTGTGTATTCAGAACCTGCTGAATCTCTTCTATTATAAGCTGTCTTGCGGCCTCGATGCCAAAAACATCTGTAACCTCATGGAGATCGTTTGAAATAATCTTTTGCGGATTTACTTCCTTCATCTCGAGAATTTTCCTGAGACTTGTTCCAAGGGTAATGACCACATAATCATTGTCCCTCTTTACTATGAGAATCTGTTTTACTCCCTTTACCCCTGAAATTACCGTCTTCTTTAACTTTTCTTTTAGTTTATAGACATCCTTAAAACTCATCTCTGAAGCATTTATAGATATCGAATCTGTTTTTTCCCTGCTGGAAAAACCAAGTTCCTTTAACTTGTCAGTCACTTTTTTAAGGGAAGAATGGCTTTGTCGCAAACCCTCTTTGTCTATCTTTATCTCTATTTTTTTATCAGAGAAATCTATGCTTATCTCAGAGGCTATATCTTTTACTGTTATTTCTTTGATTTTTTCCGCAAGGATCTTGGCGTCTTTTTCATTATTATACTCTTTTTTCAGATAAATTTCCATTTTAGGGGAGCTTGGTTTTTTTCTTGCGTCAAAAATTTCGATAAGTCTTGGCAGTCCCTGAGTAACCTGCATCTCAGAAACGCCCGCAAAGTGGAAAGTTCTAAGCACCATCTGCGTTGAAGGCTCCCCGAAACTCTGTGCAGTGATTATTCCTATGGCCTCTCCGGGCTCGAGTTTCCCACCTATGTGCAATTGAGATACGTCCATTCCGTCGTCCCCATAAATGAACTGGACTATGTTATTGTTGCTGTCCCTTATCGTTCCATCATATTCTCTCCTCAAATCCTGGAGCGCATTTGCCAGCCTTCTGTACAGATATCCTGACTTGGGAGTTCTCAGGGCAGTGTCCATCAGAGAAGATCTTCCAGTCATTGCCTGGAAGAAAAATTCCTCAGGCCTAAGCCCTTTCATGAATGCACTTCTTATGAAACCCTTTGCCTTCGGACTCAAATCGCCTCTTTTGAAGAAGGAAAGAGTTCTATCGTTGAATCCTATATCTATCCTTTTTCCCTCGAGGTCCTGCTGGCCAACACAGCAGGCCATTTGGGTTATATTGAGCATATTTCCTCCCCCGCCTGACCTTATCATATGAGTTACAGGATTATCCTCTGGAAATTCGGATTTTACAGTCTCGCCTATCTTTGTCCTGACTTCATTGAGAATCTTTAGGATTTTTATTTCCCTGGACTCTTCAGGAGTTTTTCCCCGAATGACCTCAAGAGTTCCCCTGTTGTATTCTTCTATTATTTCTTTTGTTTTTTCATCTGCTCTTTTCACTATTTCTTCAGAAATGTCAATGATTTTCTGCTCCACGTCGAAATCGTCAAGAGAGATAGTTATCCCTCTTTTTGTCAGGTAATTTTTTCCTAGGTTGAACGCTTTTCTTATGGTATCAAAAGCGATGTTTCTTCCAAATTTCTTGTCTATCTCTTTTATCAGCAACCCTTCCTCATCGCCGAAAAGGCTTTTATCTGGAATTCCCTTTATTATTTCCCCTTCCTTTATTTTTATAGATTCCCCCGAGAAGTCTATCTTTGGAAGCGCCTTTGAAAAAACCTCTGTTCCCGCAACGGTTTTCTTTGAGATTTCCCTGTCCACTCCTGAGCTATAAAGAAGCTGGTTCGCCTCTTCCCTTGAAAATTCGTCCAGTCCGAGGAGATATCCCCCTGTTATGGCATCACTGATGCATCCTATCCAATTAGTGTTGTTCTTCGGGGAAATCAGGTTTTTTTTCACTTCCAGCAGAATCTTTGCCTCGGCCCTTGCCTCTTCTGTCTGCGGACTATGAATGTTCATCTCATCGCCGTCGAAGTCGGCATTGTAAGGTGTTTTAGCCGCAGGATGCAGCCTGAAAGTTCTTCCCGGAAGGACTTTTACATAGTGAGCCATCAGGCTCCCCCTGTGCAGGCTAGGATGACGGTTGAAAAGAACTATGTCGCCGTTTTCCAGATGCCTCTCTACCTTGTATCCTGGGACAAGTTCATTGATTATCTCTTCTTTGAGCTCAGGAGTTATTTTTTTTCTTTTTCCATCAGGCCTTATCACATAATTAGCTCCAGGATATTCTTCCCCCCTTTCTATAACTTTCTTCAATTTTTCTATATTCAGATCATTCACACTTTCTGATACAGTAACAATCTTTGCGATTTCATAAGGAACTCCAACTTCATTTATCTGCATAGCGGGATCTGGAGAAATAACAGTTCTTCCAGAATAGTTCACTCTTTTTCCAGCAAGATTTTTTCTTATTCTTCCCTCTTTGCCTTTTATTCTCTCTGTGATTGTTTTCAAAGGTTGCCCGCTCCTGTGCCTTGCAGGCGGAATTCTAGTAACAGTATTATCAAAGAAAGTAGTTATATGGAACTGGAGCAAATCCCAAAGGTCTTCTATTATGACCTCTGGAGCTCCTGCATTGAGATTTTCCCATAGCCTTTGGTTAGCCCTTATTATATCTGAAAGCTTATGAGTTAAATCGTCTTCGCTCCTCTCTCCTGATTCAAGGATTATCGAAGGCCTTACCGTGACAGGAGGAACAAGAAGAATTGTAAGCACTCCCCATTCTGGCCTGAAATAATGCGAATTTATCCCTATCTTTTTCAGTTCCTCATCGGGAATATTTACCAGAGAATCCCTTATTTCTGTCGGAGAGATTCTGGTCTTCCCCCTGTAGAAGGTCGTTGGCTTGTCCAGTTTTATTTTTTCCTGGGCAGTATTGCAATAAAAGCATTTTTTCACGTCCTTTGCTTTCTTGATTCTCATGCTTGGCGGGTATTTTCCTGCGTCTTTTTCAGAAAGCAGTAATTTTCCGCATTTTTGGCAGAAACACCTCAGTCCGAGTTCAATCATGGGAACATATTTGAGATGGATTATAGAGCGCGCGAGGTCTATGCTTCCAGAGTGTCCGAGGCATTCCTTTAAACGCCCACCGCAAGTACGGCATCTCACCCCAGGGTCTATGGCTCCGAGCCTTAAATCCATCAAACCCCCATCGACAGGATAACCATCAATGTCATAGAGCTCTGGAGTTACAATCTTTGCAACAGAAAGTTTTTTTATCTTCTCCGGACTAAGCAAAGAGAAGCTTATCTCCTTAATTTTTTTTCTTATCGGTTTTTGCATTTTTAACCTCTTGACACATTTTCAAATACTTTAGATCTTGAGTTTAATATTTCTAATCTTGGGCTTGGTTTTTTTATTAACTGGCAATATGACAATGTTTCTATCCTGTCCAATACCTTATATGCAACTCCCCAATAGCATCTATCCTCGCCATTAATCTCTCTATAAAACTTACATTTCAGGCATAATTCTGTAAATGCTTTTATTTTACCATCCCATCTGCTGCTTGTGATATTAACTAAATTTTTATTCACCATTTTTATTCGTATTTGTTTTTTAGTCCGAAGGTTGTGTGAATATGCAGTCCCTGGAGTTCTTCTACCAGGAGCTTGAAGGCATAGGAAATCTCCACACTTTCCACTTCTTCTGAATTGCAGATAGGGCAAACGGTCTTGTTTCTTATGTTGTCTTCTGTTGCTAAAGCACCGCACCTCGTGCAAACATGAAGGAGAACTTTGTCTGAATCATATCTCTCCTTCAAAAGCAGGGAAGCGCCGTGTGCGACTATTGCCTGCTGTTCCATTTCTCCGAGTCGCAGAGCTCCACCACGAGCCCTGCCTTCAACAGGCTGCCTGGTCAGGAGCGCAATTTTACCAGAAGCTCTTCCGTGAAGCTTGTTGCCAACCATGTATTTGAGCTTTAGGTAATAGAGATTTCCGATGAATATTTTTGCCTGCATTTTTTGCCCTGTTACACCCG
>JBBSXY010000056.1:0-1338 GCA_038045525.1 Nanobdellota archaeon
CTGCAGGCGACAGAAAAGATGTGCCCAGGTTAATGAAACAAGCCGATGCAGTCTTTACCACAGGATACTTAGGTATTATGGAATCATATTTAGCAAATAAGGAAGTTTTGTGGAGTTGGAACAACCCACTAAAAGAAGATTACATTAAAATGCATCCTATGTATGGAAAAAGTTTAAAACAGGCCCACACCTGGTCCAAGCAGCAAACCTGGGCTAAATTAGCTACTATTTATGAAAAACTATGGCAAAAGTGAAGCAAAGCAAAACCCTTCCGAAGCTTCAGCGTAGGAGGGTAGCAGTTGTCATTACTGTCCTAAACGAAATTCAAAACATCAAGTCTTTACTTGATTCATTAACCAAACAATCCAAGGAAATAATTATTGTTGATGGTGGTTCTACAGATGGAACGTGGGAATATTTACAAAAATACAAGGGAATTAAGGCTTTTCAAAAAATAGGCAACAGATCTGTAGGCCGAAACTTCGGAATATCAAAAACCCAAACCAAGATTATTGCCTTCACCGATGCCGGCTGTATCCCTCATCCAAACTGGCTTAAAGAGTTAGTTAAACCTTTTTCAGATAAATCAGTGCAAGTTGTTAGCGGCTATTATGAAGGAGTATCAAAAAATATATTTGAAAAATGTCTCATCCCATATGTGTTAGTGATGCCAGACAAAATTTCTTCAGAATTCTTCCCTTCGACCCGATCCATGGCCATGCGCAAAGGACTAGGCCTTTTTGACGAAAAGCTAAATCATAACGAAGATTATGCTTTTGCTACCATGTTAAACAAAAAGGGCATCGAATTTTATTTCGCTCCTAACGCAATTGTAAGTTGGATTCCACGTAAAGATTTAACCAGTGCAGCCTGGATGTTTCTCCGTTTTGCCATTGGCGATATTCAAGCCGGCATTCTCCGCCCCAAGGTGAAATTAATCTTTGTGCGCTACTATGCTTTTTTCTTTCTATTTTTTCTTAATCACTTAGTTATCTTAATCTCTATTCCGTATTTTATTTGGTCAATTGCCAAAAACTATCGGTACGTCAAAGACATTCGGGCTGTATTTTGGCTGCCGGTTTTACAAATTACTTCGGATTTATGCGTCATTTTTGGTACTATTATGGGAGCTTTGTCTAAAACAAAATGAATTACTTCCCTACAGCTTTCAAAGGCGCTTCCTGGTTCTCTGTTTTAAGAATCGTTATTCGAGGTCTAAGCATAGTCAAAATTGCCATTTTGGCCCGCCTGCTCTTGCCTTCCCAATTTGGCGAGTTTGGTATCGCCACCATACTTCTCGGACTCCTGGAGATTTTTACCGAAACAGGAATTAATGTA
>JBBSXY010000057.1:0-1723 GCA_038045525.1 Nanobdellota archaeon
TGGCAAAAGAACCGCTGATTTTATAATATCAAATTTAAATTTATAATAATATTTTATCTATGATATCGGCATTTCTTTTATAAGATAAATCATCTGAAAACTTTATATAATCATCAAATATTTTTTGTCTTCCTAATTTGTCAGTATCCGGGTTTTCTAAATATTTGTTTATAGCAGAACAAAGTTCTTCTATTGTCGTTACCAGTTTAACTCCTCCGCTTTGGATTATAGGTATATACCAATCTACATCATATCGATTTGAGAAATTATACAGAGCTATATTTATGATTGGCTGGTCATAAATTGTTGCTTCTAAACTTAAGCTTGATCTAAAGTTGATGTTTATATCCGTGTATTTCAAGGAAAGGCGCAGATTTACTAAATCTAACTCGTCCATTTCAATTTTATGATTGCTTGAAGAAGTCTTATTTTTTGATTTTCCGGCAAGCTCAATATGGATATTTTTTAGATTTTTAAATTTGTCATATCTCCCAATAAGATCGTTCGGATGGAGTCGGATTAAAATATTTACATCTGTAGATATTTTCTTATCCTCCCTCAATTTTAATATCTCTTCCCAAACTTTGTATTGCGGCGGGTAAGTATTTGGGGGCACTGTGCATAGAAGAAGAGTTTTTAGGGAAGGGTCTAAGTTTTTACTCAACAAGAATTCCTCTCTAGATATATTGTCATTATTATTTTTTTCAAAGTGATGGTCAAAACGGCAAATACCTGAAACAAATACTTTATCTGGGGAATAATTGTGGATTTTTTCTGCTTCTTCTTTCATAACCTTATTCCAACAGATAAGATAATCTGTTTTCCTGAACTGAATTGAGTTAGATGTAAAATTGTCCCAGCTTGAGTTTATAGCGACTGTTTTTAAATTGTTTTTCTTGGACAGTATTATTGCTTCGGTTTCATCGGGGCTAAAACCCGGAGTGCATGTAAGTATCAAACTTGGATTATATTTTTTTATATATTCTGTGAATCTCTTTGAATTTGGCAAAAGCCAGCATTCAAGCTTTGTAAAAAAATCTGCAGTTAGCAGTTTTCTTGGGAAAAACCAACCTAAAAATCTTAGTAATTTTCTTTGCCAATTTAGGTTAATCTTAGTTATTTTTCTTAATTTAAAATATCTTAGTTCATCGAATTCTCTTATTAAGGATATACGCAGTGTTTTTGTAAGAAAAAGCCAGAAATTTGGATATTCCAAATCTAATCCGATATATTCAACATCCTCTGATTGATAATATAAATCTGCAGGATTATTTTTGAATATAGGGCTGAATACGATGACTCTGTATTTGCTTGAAAGGTATTTTATATAATTTGTGTTAAGGAGATCTGAACTGAACACGAAATGCGGTATAAATAAAAACAGCGTTTTTTTCATGTATTTTTATCTTGACAAGTTCTATTAATAATTATAGAATATTCAAGTCTAATAAATATTTAAATGAATCTTATCATTTCTTATATAAACAATAAAATATGGCTGATTGTCACAATCTTGGCTGTTTTGATTGGTTTTTTGCTTACTACTCCGCAGGTTCTCCTTTGGGGCAGTATTTCTAGGTCTGGGGCTGATTTTTTGCTAATGCAACAAAACACATACAGAGATGAGTTTTTCCAATATATGCCAAGAGCCAGAGAAATTTATGACGGTCATTTCCCGCCAACAGGAATTTATGCTGACGAATTAGGAAGTTCTCCCCTTAAT
>JBBSXY010000058.1:0-2798 GCA_038045525.1 Nanobdellota archaeon
TCGCACTTGGTGCATTTGAAGAACTTGGTCTCTGCCTCGTCTGTTGCTCTTGTCTGGCGGGTCCAGAAATATGCCTTTTTGTTCCCGCATTTTTCGCATGGCTTTTCAAGGTCTATTGTAGGATAGACCTCAACATCTTTTTCCTTTATTACCGCGACTTCTTGCTTCCTTCCTATCTTTTCAGAGGTTTTTATCTTCATCTTTGACTTAGAAGAATAGCCACATCTAGGGCAACCCATATTCTTGGTTTTCATTACGAGAACAGAACCGCACCTCGGACAAAATTCCATTTTAGTTTTTATTCTAAATTAAGTCTGTTTAAAAACCTTCTCATTCGTTTATTCATTAACATTATCAATATGCCAGACATTTTCGGCATTAATTTTCATTGCAGAGTCCCCTTTCAGGCCTTGGTTTTTGCCAGTCATAAAATACCAGCTTTATCCATCCGAAATAAGGAGCAAGTTTTACAACAGCTTTTCCGACCAACATTTCCTCTGTTATCCTGCCTTCAAGTTCAAGCTGTCCGTTGTTATTATCCCCGATTGTGGAAAATATCTTCCCCTCATTCTCTGTGCTGGTTATGCTAATTATCCTGTGTATTACTGGATTTTTCTGATTTGCATTGAAAATTATTATGTCCCCTTCTTCAAGCTTTTCAGGGTTTGCTCTTACTATGAACAATATGTCTCCTTTGTTAAAGCCATTCTTTAAAGGGAAATCCTTGAAGTCCGTTTTATCTATGGCGAATTCAGAATATTTGCCTTCATGTCTCTGCCACCATGAATTAAAATTGCTGAATAAATTTCCCTGATGGTACATGCTGCAGGATTCCACTATGGCCAGTGGGAGAGGGGTTCCTGTTATAAGGCTTAGTCCTGGAAAGAAAATAAACTTTATGAAGATGAAAAGGAAAACTATAGAAAATACCCAGCCTTTGAAGCTATCATCTTTCCAGAGAAAAAACCAGAATTTTCCCCAATAGTCTTTCAGACTCTTTTTTAAATCCATTAAAAATTTAATCCGCGGATGTTTTTAAAGTATCTCACCGAAATAAAATAAATACTTTTTAAACAAAGCCTCAATCACCGAAATATTTAAATAGTATACTCTTTATGTGTATACATTAGAGTGTATACCACCTCTTTTCAACCCAACCACCGTGTCTGAATCGTTAAAAAAGAATGAAGACAAACGAATCAAGACACGGTTGTTTTAAACTCACGAAAAACAAAAAGGAAACAAAAAAATGGCAGATATTTTTGACAACCCCATACTTTGCAAGGACTGTAATTCCAGAATGAAGCAGACAACACTTGAAAAGAACGGATTTTTAATAAGGGTTGTTGTGTGTGATAAATGCGGCCACAGAATCCTTCATCCCAATGATGAGGCAGAATATCACAGATTTGTGGATTTGAGGAACAAGGAATTCAGGGTAAAGATGAGGCTTGTAGGAAACAGTTATGCAGTTTCTATTCCAAAAGAGATAGTCTCCTTCCTAAGGGAAATAAAAGAGCATGAAAAAAAGATGAACGACATGGTAAGGCTCTGTTTTGAGGATTTCGGAAGATTGAGTTTGGATTTTAATAGCAGCTTAAAGGAACAAAAAGAGAATTCGAGAATTGTTAAAGCAAAAGAGCTAAAAGTAGTGAAGAACAACAAGCCTGTTTTACATATCAGGCAATTTTCTGATTCGGCAAATCCAAAAAATAATAAATCACACGTATTTAAAAGAATTGAGGAGGAGAAATAAAATGAAATTTGTCCTGGAAATAAGCGAAAGAGAAAGGGATGCCTTAAGGAAAGCGGGAAAAGAAATAAAGAACGTATTCAAAAAAATCGCAGATAGTTTTGAAATAAAAGTAGTCAAAAACAAAAAATAAAATGACGGACAAAAAAGAAGTTCAGCTAAAAGTCGTGGAAGCACAGCAAGATGATGCGTACAAAGGAATAGCCAGAATAGACGGCGAAGTCATGAGAGAGCTCGGAATAAGGAGAGGCGATGTAGTGATAATCAAGGGAAACAGGGAAACTGTCGCGATTGCTGATCGTGCTTACCCTGCAGATGTCGGCGAGGGAATTGTAAGGATAGATGGAATTCTGAGAAGAAATGCCAAAACAGGTATCGGCGAAGCTGTTAAAATTTCCAAAGCCGATGTGAAGGAAGCAAAAAAGCTCATTATTGCCCCTGCACAGAAAAATATAACGGTGCAGGCAGAACCAGAGAATTTAAGACGAGGATTGCTTGGGAGAGCTGTTGTAAAAGGAGACGTAGTTGTTCTTGGAGGAGTTCAAAGAAGGAGAGATATTTTCTCAGAAGAACTTGGAGGAGAGCTTGGAGACATGTTAGGAGACATGTTTGGAAGCATGGGGGGATTCGGACAATTGGGTGGAGGATTTACTCAGATTAAATTTTTAGTCGTCAATGCAACTCCATCTCAGCCAGTGATAATAACTGAAAACACACAGGTGACTTTGAGTCCCAAGGCTATTGATGTAACAGAGGGAAGCATTCCCGAAATAACTTACGAGGATATTGGCGGATTGTCTGACGAAATAAAAAAGATAAGGGAAATGGTTGAAATTCCACTGAAGCATCCGGAGATTTTCGAAAGACTTGGGATTGAGCCTCCAAAAGGTGTCTTGCTGCATGGCCCACCCGGAACAGGAAAAACTTTGCTTGCAAAGGCGGTCGCAACAGAGACTGAAGCAAACTTTATTTTGCTAAACGGACCGGAAATAATGAGCAAATTTTACGGGGAATCTGAGAAAAAAATAAGAGATATTTTTGAAGA
>JBBSXY010000059.1:0-3452 GCA_038045525.1 Nanobdellota archaeon
GCCTTCCTTCTTCATCACGACCATAATCCCTAACATCGTAAAAAATTGGAGAACCCATGCTAACTTGTATTTTTCTATCCTTAACTGTTGAGTCTGTAAGCAAAGCCTTTACTTTTTCATTATGTGGGATGTCTCTTGTTGCTAAAATTTCAAGTTCTGAGACCATTTTTCTGACCCCTTCTAAATATGTTCCCGGTAATTCACAATAAATTGATACGTTCATAGTTCAAAACCTAAAATGTAGTGGTTTATAACCTTTATTGTCACTGATTAACATATTTAAATTCCCCTGACTTATTTCCTCTATGGAAAAAAAGGAACTTCTTGAAAGCCTTAGAGAAAAAGGATTTTCCGAAAAAATTCTTGATGCCTTTTCAAAGGTTAAGCGTGAGGATTTTATTCCTAAAAATATAAAGGCAATGGCTTACGAGGACACAGCTCTTCCGATTGGTCATGGACAGACAATAAGCCAGCCATACACTATTTCTGTCATGCTTTCCCTGCTTGATTTGAAAAGGGGACAGAAAGTTCTTGAGATAGGTTCTGGCTGCGGTTATGTTCTTGCGCTTCTTTCAGAAATTGTCGGTGAACAAGGCAAGGTTTACGGACTGGAAGTTGTAAAGGAACTTGCAGAAAAGTCAAAGAAAAACCTAGGAAAATATGACAATATCAAAGTCTACAATAGAAACGGCTCTAAAGGCCTTCCGGAAAAAACACCCTTTGATTCAGTAATTATCAGCGCTGCCATGAGAAATATTCCTGAAGAAATAATGAGCCAGCTGAAAAACAGAGGGATTCTTGTTGCTCCAAAAGGCTCCCGTTTTGAACAGGAGATTATTGCTATCCAAAGAAAATCAAGCTCTGAATTTGAGATGATAAAAAGGCTTCCGGGATTTGTCTTCGTGCCTTTTATTGGGGAATGATGTTTTTTAAGGCACAACCAAGCAGCCAATTAGATGCTGTGAGAATATAACACCATCAGAATCTTCATTTATTATACATTCATGGCCACGGAATTTCCTGATGTCCCCATCTATTGTTAAGATGTATATTAAACCCCTGTCTCTATATCTTTCAGGACCTCTAAAAGGATGAGCATGACTTACTTTTAGTAAAGCTTCCTTAAGAAATCCAAGAGTCTGGTCTTTTAATTCCGAATTTTCCCAAAACTCTGGACGTATTCCTCCAGAATAAGACATCTGCCATATTCTCTGACCATCTGGTTTCTGCCATCTTACTATTTCGTTACCTGGTGCTTGATAAGAGCCGGCATAATTATCTCTGTAATGAAAATTTCCCTTATGGAAGGTGAAGGTTTTTGACCCATCTGACCATCTTCTTTTTTCTCCGCCCGCAGCATAGCCATTTTTCTTGGCTTCCACTATGAAATCAGTCAGTTCTCCTAAATCAACTTCTAATCGTCCGAGTTTTATTTTTTTCATTTTTCAAAATATAAACCAAAAGGATTATAGCCGTGTTCTTTTAGCCATAATAAATAAGCTCTTGAATTTTCCCCTTGTGGGTTTGGAGAAGGAATGATATATCCATTTTCAATTCCTTGAATACTCTTTTCTGGTTTTTTTCCGGAATAACCGACAAGCCTTGCCAATCCTGTCCTTGTTAAACCAGATTCAATTCTGACCTGTTTTGCAGCATTCCCGTCAAAAGGGGAAAGTTCCTTAATACTTACTCTTGCAGCCATTTTTTCAATCTGAATTATTTTGGCCTAGCTTAATTTTTCCATTTTTCAAAGTATATTAATCTGACAACCTGAAGGGATTATAGCCGTGTTCTTTTAGCCAATGGAGATATTTTTTTGTTAACTCTCCTTTTGTTGGATTTCCTGGATACGCTCTTCCCAGCTCTAATAGATTTATAAATATGGGATTGACACAAATCATATTTCCCATCGCCTTTAAAGTTAAATTAGAACCCAATCTGACTTTTCTTGCTTTTTCTCCGTTAAAACCATGACCTTTAACAACTAATAATCTTTCTAACCCCTTTATGATAAGATTCTTACTTCTTTCGTCAGATGTTTTATAATTTATACGAATTTGCGTAAAATAACTCTCCAATAAACTTTCCCTAGCCATTTCTAATTCTGCTTTGGCCTCGCCAATTTTTTCCATTCTTCTTCTCATTTGAATCATGGGTTTCTTTTACTTGAGATTAAATAAAAATAAAAAAAATAAAAAAAATAAGAAAGCTAAAAATAAAAAATTTAGTAATAGCTTTCTCCGAATTCTTCCTTTTCAGGTTTCTTTCCAATCAGTACTATCAGAACAATTAGCAATACTATGAATATTATTGCTAGTATGACTGTTAATACAACGATTGAACTTGCGGCGCCGCTATCCTTTCCGTTTCCAGATGTAGCAAATTCCACCCTTTCTAGGAGGGAACCGTCTGCAGAGAAAATATTCACTGCAAATGTCTGTGTTCCTGCAACATTTGACGTTGCGTCAACAAGGACTGTCTTGCTTGATCCAGCTGGAACTGCAACAAGACTATCGCTCACGCTGACCGAAACAGCGCCTGTGGATTCAGGAACAACCCTGTAGACAACTACCTGGTTTGTAGGATTCACTATTAGCAACTGGTTTCCGGAAACTATGAAGTTTCCTGAAGAAAAGGTGTTCTCTACAGCGACCTGAACGGTTTTGCTTGAAGTCATGTCATCGTTCTCGACAGTTACTTCCAGTGCGTAAACACCGGCTGCAACATCCCACGGCAACTGAAGGAATACTCTTCCAGCTACTGTGTCTTGGTCATCTTCATCGCACTTTCTCGTTATATCGACACCGTAGTTATCTATAGGAAAGAGTTTATCGTCACATTCCAATGCCACGATGTCTCCGAAGAAAGCTGTTCTTTCTAAGCCAAGGGCAGGTATACTTGCAGTCACAATAAGGTCATCAAGATCGTTGTAACCTATGTTCTTCAGAACAACATCAACCGGAAAAGTTTCTCCGGCACTGACTGTCTGAGGCACACTAATCGCCTTTATGCTTGCATCGAAAGCAGTTCTCTGAAGTCTCAGTTCCCTGAACTCTGTTGTTTTGAAACCGTCTCCGCTAATTTCAACGGTTAAAGTAACAAATTCGCTAAGCGTGTCTTTCAGGTCAAAAGGAACATCGAGCCTTAAGGATCTTGTGTACGTTTGTCCTGTCTCGATATCGAAAGGCCTCGTCTCTACTCTAACATCCTTTTTGTCGCTTTCAAGTTCCACTTCTACTGTAACGTCAGATGCGCTAACTAAAGAATTAAATTCAACTCTTACAGTTATCGAATCCCCGACAACTATTGCCGGTCTGTTATTCCAATCAACACGATCAACTTCAACATCTGAGATGGTTGCAAAATTGGTGGCGCTTACAATAGTAGCAAGGAACAAAACACTCACCGCTAATAGGAAAGAAACCAAAAATTTCTTTTCCATTTTGTGTATC
>JBBSXY010000060.1:0-9506 GCA_038045525.1 Nanobdellota archaeon
CAACCAAATACTTAAAAACTTCTGCATATTTTTCCAGGAATAATGGAGATTATCGCAGATTTACAGATACATTCCAAATATGCAAGGGCAACCAGCAAAAACATTTCTATAGAGAACCTGGAGAGATATGCAAGAATCAAAGGGCTTCAGTTGTTGGGTGTGGGAGATTTTCAGCATCCTCTTAGAAGGAGGGAAATAGACGAAAAACTGACAGAGGATGAACATGGGATTTTGAGAACAGCTTCAGGATTTCCCTTTTTATGGCAGACAGAGGTAAGCCTCATGTACAGCCAGGAAGGAAAAAGAAGAGCTGTTCATCTCTTAATTTTTGCCCCAAATAAGGAGATTGCAGACCAGATAACTGAATTTTTAGGAAGCAGAGGAAGGCTGGATTATGACGGCAGGCCTATTTTTGGAATGAGTTCTCCCGAGCTTGTGGAAGAACTTAAAAAGATTGATGATAAGATTGAGATAATCCCTGCACATTGCATGACTCCATGGTTTGGCTTATTCGGAAGCAAATCGGGATTTAATTCCTTGAAAGAATGTTTCCAAGAACAAACAAAGAAAATTTATGCGGTAGAATCAGGAATGAGTGCAGATCCTTCCATGTTATGGAGATTCAAGGAAGTTTCAGAAGGAGTCAATGTAGTAAGCTTTTCAGATGCGCACAGTTTCTGGCCCTGGCGCCTTGGAAGAGAAGCAACGGTTTTTGAAATCCCAGAACTTTCTTATGATAATGTAATCAAAGCGGTAAGGACAGGCCAGGGATTGAAAGCTACGATAGAAACGCCCCCTGAATATGGAAAGTATCACTGGGACGGGCATCGCCTTTGCGGATTTTCCTGTGGCCCTGAAGAAACCAAAAAACTTAGAGGCATTTGTCCAGTTTGCAAAAGACCCCTGACCATCGGAGTCGACAATCGCATTGAAGAAATAGCTGCTTTTCCCAAAGGGCATAAACCAAAAAACGCGAAACCGTTTTACAGGATATTGCCCCTGCATGAAGTGGTTGCCCTTGCAGTTAATAGCAACCTGGAAGGGAAACAAACCTGGGAAACATATAACGAACTGATAAAAAATTTTGGCAACGAGTTGCAGGTTCTTTTACATTCCTCTAAGGAAATGCTTCTAGGAAAAGGATTTGATGCAAAACTCTTGGAGCTAATTCTAAAAAATCGCGAAGAGAAAATAAAAATTGCTCCAGGCTATGACGGAGAATATGGAAAAGCCCTGCTTGCAGAAAAACAGAAAACTTTGCCCCGAGTTTTATGATAAAACTGAATTTTCCAAAATTTAGTCCACATCACTCTTTCTTCTGATAAATTTGTAATGAGCATCAGAGGCTTTGTTTTCGCATCTGGGACAGACTTCTTTTAATGTATACACTTTGCAGGATTTGCACTTTTTCAGCTTAGACATTTTAATATTTTTAATCCAAAGTAAGCCCTTCAAGATATTCCTGAAGCTTAGGATGAAACGACGTCGTAAAATGATTTTTAAGCTCTTTTGGAGAAACCCATTTTACTTCGGAAAAATCCTCGTTTGCTTTTTCCCTTCCTCCAACAATTCCACATAAGAAGTAAATAGCCAGCAAATCTCTTTTTTCCGGATAAGTCTTTGCAAATACAACCCCCATGCTTTCTACGTCAATGTTTGTCTCTTCCTTGACTTCGCGTTTTATGGCATCCTCTAGCTCCTCGTCGTATTCAGGCCTTCCTCCAGGAAAAGCCCATGTCAGTCCCTTTATATCTTTAGGATCTTTTCTCTTTCCGATTAATATTTTTTTTGTCTTCGTATCAAAAATTATTCCAAGCACGACAGGATAATAAACGCCTTTTTGATTAGTCTTGCTTTTCATGGTCTTTCATAAAAAACTATATTTTTAAGTTTTGTGATTCATTATTTCATTACTGAAATATTTTATAATAAATTCTTTTACTTCTTTACAATACTAAAATTTAAATTGCTCATCTTCGCCCTTTTTTCAATTACCTCAATTATTTCGTTCAGCTTTTGGTCAGCCTCTTTTATATTTTCATCCTCTCTCTTCAAAGAATACTTCCCGGCAGATATGTATCTTATTTCTGCACCCTCTATATTTCCCAATATTTCCTTTATTTTCTTAATACCATCAGAATCCATGCTTTTCAGGACAACCTCTTTTTTTATGACAGCTCTTTTTTGTTTTTGGGCTTTAAGAATTTCAAAAACCTTCTTGGAATCCTGTTTTCCCATCAGTTCTTCAAGCTCTCTTGGATTATTTTTTATTTTTTCCAAAAAACCTCGAATTCCTCCTCTTTTAGAAATATCTTCGAGGACATTTTCTGCCTTTTCTTTTAAAATAGTTCTTAGAATATTAATGAGACTTCTCTCCTCCTTATACCTCTCCTTTAGCTCTTTTTGTTCTTTTAACGTGACCCTTCTTAAGGAAAGGTCTACCCTGTCTGCGGATATTCTGAGAACTTTACACACTATCTTTTTTTTAGGAAATACATAGTCTCTTATGTTTCTTATCCTTCCGGGAGCAATTTCAGAAAAAACGATAGACCCCTCCCCATGACCTTCTATATTTACAAATACTGTTGTTCCGACAATACGATCAACAGTGCAAAGTACCACATCTCCGGGTTCTAAATTCATGATGATAGAAAAAATGGCCTCTTTTTAAGGGTTTGGATGCCTATCAAATTTTTGACAATTTAAGATAGTCTTCAAATCTTTATTGGCTCTGTGAATCTCCAGAAGGGCCATAAATTTGGGGAACCTTCCCTCCCATGGGTCTAATATAAACACTTAATTGTCCTCGGTGATGTATCAAATCTAGAAGTACACTCCATGCCATTTTTCCTTTTGTTGTTTCCCATTCAATTTTTTCTCCATTCATCATTGATGCATTACTATTCCATTCATCTTCATCCATCTTATTCGCAATTTCTATCGTATTTTCAAAAGCCCCTTTTAGTGTTTTAATCACATTGTCGACATTTTTGTATTTTAAAGGCTGAATTTGCGTGAAATCTAATTTACCTGTTTTAAGAAAAATTTCAAACATTGTTACCTCTGTTCCAAAAATATCATAAATGAGCTCTTTGGCACTTCTATTTTTCTCATGCGGACGCCAATCAAATTTTTCTGCTGGCACTGCCTTTAGTACCCTTTCAAATCTAGGCAGCTCGTCTTTTAATGTTTCTATGAAGAACTCTTTATCATCCATAAAAATTTATTACTTGTATATTTATAAATTTTCTTATTTTTATTTTCCAGTTAAGAGGATTAAGAAGCTTCAGATTTTCACCAGCTCTATCTCGCAACTCTTTCTTAAAGCCTCTATAAATTGGTCTTCTTTATCCTGGCTGATGACACAGCCGGCTGCAAACTCATGACCTCCGACTTCCCCTCCAATTTCACTTACTATTGAATCAAGAATTTCACGGACGTTTCTTCCCTTTCTACCAACATTTCTGGAAGAAATTTTTATCTTATCCTCATAGTAAGCCATTGTTGTTATTATCGTCCCTTCTTCATACAAGGAAGAACTTGAAAGTATGCTTGCAATTGTTCCCACTATGGTGTCTTTTATTCTGTCCCTGGCGTTTATTATCAAAAATCCTTTTCCGTGTATCTTTTCCGAATTTCTTACAAATTCAAGGCCAGATATCAGGTGCTGTTTGTACTTCACATGAATTGCCTCTGCCTTTTTTCTTGCCTCAGGAACTTCTATGCAAAATTGGAGCGCTATCTCCGGCTCGTCAAGTCTTGAACAGGCATTCACCCTTGCGCTGAGCTCCCTGGCATCCTCCAGCTTATTAAAAAATTTAAGAAGAAAAATGTTTCCGACTATATCTTTATTCTTTGTATTAGGGTTTCTCAACATTATTGCAGTCACAAGTTTTTCCATTTCCTCTTTATTTAATTCTATGATGCTTTTGTATTTTCCATTTAAGGGATTTATGCCCGCTTCCCTTAATAGTTCTGTGACTCCGGCAGGGTTTCCGGTAACTCCCAGGATATAAGGATTGGAATTGTACTCAAGTACTTTGTTTACAGGCCTTGTTGAAGGGTAAATCAGGAGGCCGCGCTTTCTTTTTATTTCATAATCTTCGAGAATCGCTTTATCGAGTTGGTCTATATTTTCTTCCATTAAGTCCCCAATCATTCCAAGAACAGCAAGCTTTGCAAGTTTTTTGTTTTCAGCATTAATTTCTTTGCAAAACAAGTAAGTAAGACCAGAACTGCTTATTTTTTCCTTATCATGCATCATAGGATTCACAATTATCACATTTTTTGGTATTTGCTGGATAATTTCATGGTGGTCTATGATAAAAACTTCTTTAAGACCAGATTCTCCTATATGGCTCAACATTCCTGAGGCAAGGTCCAAAAAAACTACAGGCTTGTTTTTTTCAAGCTTGTCTATAAAATCTTTGTTCAATACTTTTAATATCTTCACGGAAAATTTTCTGTCCATTCTTTTAAGTGCCTGAATCATTATTGCAGCAGAGCAAATTCCGTCGGTGTCAAAATGACTGACAACCAGAATTTCCTGCTTCCCTAAAATTTCTAAGAATTTCTTAACTGCATCTTTCATGCTTTCATTAAAAGAAAACCCCTCTTTTTTCATTTCCTAAAACCTTGAATATTAAGTTATATTATGATATTTTTTCTGTCTTTTCAAAAGAGAGAATATTCTCCCATGCTCTCTCATTGCTCTTTTGTCCTGAATATGCTTTTCTTTATGTGCAGTCACCCTGTCCAGCTTTTCCTTTATATTTTTTATTTCAGGAGGATGGTAAAGACCCTTTTCTTTTAAAATTTTGGAGATTTTCCCATGTTCTTTTGGATGAATGCCTTGTTGCCTTAATGCTTCCCCTATCTTTTCAGAAGTCATACCTTTTTCAGCCAGCCCTATCACTTGTGCTTCAAATTCATTCACGGATATTTTTTGTGCCTTTAATTTTTTTTCTGTTTTTTCGTCCGGCATCTCATTAGATGAAGAAGTCCGTTTTTAAAGTTTTTCATGCATTGCAGAGTAAAAAGAATAAAGATGAAAAAATAAAACTTTTTTAAATGTGGCAGACTTAAAGATATTTAAATATAAAAGACTTAATTTTTTTATGGGTAAAACCATAGGGATAGTCAGCCTTAAAGGGGGTGTTGGCAAGACAACTATTGTTTCTGCACTTGGGGGAGCTTTCTCCAGACTTGGAAAAAAGGTTCTTCTCGTGGATGGTAGCCTTTCTTCGCCAAATCTAGGGCTTCATCTGAATATAGTTGATCCTGAAAAAACCCTTCATGATGTCCTCAACAGAAATGTGAAAGTCAGAGAGGCAATACAACCTTATCGGGGATTTGATGTACTCCCAGCTTCTGTATTCAGTAAGGCTGAAGTTAATCCGCTAAAACTTAAAGATCATTTAAAAAATATAAAAAAATCCTACGATTTAATTGTTATTGATTCCTCCCCATCCCTTAATGAAGAGACTCTCGGAGTTATTCTTGCGTCTGATGAAATTTTGGTTGTCACAACTCCAGATCATCCAACCATGAGCACAAGTCTGAAAGCTGCCAAACTTGCAAAACAGAGAGGAACTCCCATCTCCGGAATAATAGTGAACAAAGTGCACAAAAAAGATTTTGAGCTCTCTGTGAGTGACATTGAATCTACTATGGACATTCCTGTGCTCGCAGTTATACCTCACGACTTGGATGTTTTAAGGGCACTTTCCAATATGGAGCCGTCAACAAATTACAATCCGGGCTCAGAGGGAAGCGAAGAAATCATGAAACTTGCCGCATCCCTCATAGGTGAGAAATATAGAAAAAATTCATTCAGAAGCCTCTTCAGTAACCTCTTTCCGACGAGGCAGGACATAAACAGGGAGATATTTTACAAGAAAGTTTTCAGGGATAATTAAAAAAATGAACCCTGTCTCCAAACGTCTTTTTTAAAATTTCATATATCAACTGATAAGGCAAATGCATCGATGTTCTCAAAGCCCCCTCGCCAGTCCCTCCGATAGAAATATTTACTAATTTGTTTTTTACAGGATTGTGATCAATTATTATTAAATCACTGATTTCTGTTCCAACACTTGCAATCAAAGGAAAAGGGGTGCATGTTCCCCAGCTCATTCCTCTTGGGACGTGATTCGGATCAATCCAGTATCTTTCTGCTTTCCCTTTTGGCATCCCTAAAGCTCCAGAAAAGATATCCTTAGACTTGATGTTTCTTTCGAACTCTGGTGTTATGACTCCCAGAAAAGGCAGACCGTTTCTGCTAAAGTATAGAGCTTTAACTATTCTGTCCAAAGTCCATTCCGAAAATTCTTTTAGGTTTTCTTCTTTAAGCAATTCTAATTTTTCACGACAAGAAATAGTTGTTCTTGAATGGTGAATTAACTTTGTCTCTGCTCCTAATTCTCTTACAATTTCAAAAACATAATTTTGTTCTTCGTGTAACATGTAAAACACCAATGGTTTCCTGACAATCAGCTTCCTTTATAAAGATAGCCCCTCCAGGATTCGAACCTGGGTCCCAAGCTCCAAAAGCTTGTATACTTGACCGCTGTACTAAGGGGCTCTAAAAATGAGAGAGGTAAATAATTTATAAGGATTTCTAATTGATTTCAATAATTCTTCTTGTATCTTCCTCTTTTTTCGACCTTTTTGAACTGCTCCAAAACAGATTTGTGGTTTTTTGATTCTTCATAACCTCTAACAACTTCCTTGAATAAAGACTCCCAGTTTCTGAAATGCTTGGCTTCAAGAGCCTGCCTGAGCAGGTGCAAATCAACAGCCTTGTCCTCTATCTTGTGGCTTGAAAAGCCAAGACCAAAATCTATGAAGAAAACTTTCCCATCTTTAAGAATCATATTGCTTGTTGTCAAATCCCCGTGAATAATGTCTGCATCATGTAACTTCGCTATATTCCCTCCAATAATCCTACAGATTTTTTTCTGATCTTCCAAGGAAAAAGAATCTAGATACTCTGAAAGTTTTTTCCCCTCTAAGAATTCCATGTAGATTTCCTTACTTTCCTCATTCATATTTTTCATTTCAGGCACGTCAATAACTTTTGATGCCTTTAAAAGAAGCTTTGCCTCCGACCTGGTTCTTAGTTTTCTTATTTCCATGTCTATGTCATCAAGCCTATAGGATTTTTTTATTCTTCTTTTTATCACTTTGTTTTCATCTAGGATAATCATTGCCTCTGCTCCATGCTGAAGAATTTTCTCTTCCACTTTAATGTCTCCAAAGATAAAAAAGAAAGATGAGCGAAATAAGCAAACCAAGATCAATTACTAGGCAGAAATTACAGAAAACCCTTATCACAAAAAACTGGAGATACAGGAAATATAGAGATGTTATGGAACCCAAAATAACAGCCGTATGGATTATCCTCCTTGTATGATTGCTGGGCTTTTTCATATGAAATAAGGTAATTGCAATCATAAATGAGAATATGAATATCCCATAAACAGAATTTTTTATTCCAAGAGTTGAACCATATGCAGAACTATTTACAATGTCGCAGCTCTTTCCAGGATCGCAGATTCCTGTAAGCGAGTTTGAAAACAAGATTAAAGAACTAATTAGGCTTATGACAAAAACTAAAAGGAAGATTTTGTATTTCATTCTAAAACCTCATCCCCTTTACTTTCCCGAATTTTTTTGCCAGTTTCTGCAACTGTTTCTGGTCGAGTCCATGCGACATGTTTTCAATGCCTCCTAAACCGCCTTTTCCAGATTTTATCATTTCATTAAGAAGTTTATACTGTTTTAAAAGTGCGCGGACATCGCTTCCATGAACTCCTGCACCTTGGGCAATCCTTGCTATCCTGGATGTCTGTTTTTCAAGAAGTTCTGGATTTTCCCTTTCCTCCAACGTCATAGACTTTATTATGTGCTCCCATTTTGAAATCTTTGCCTCTTGGTTTTCCAAGACACCTTCAGGAATCTTTGCTGAACCCAAGCCAGGAATCATGGATTTTATTTTTTCAAAACCACCTAGGGAGCTCATCGATTTTACCTGCTCAATAACCTCCTCCAAAGAAAGTCTTCCTTCCTCAATATCTTTTTCAATTTTTTCCTGGCGTCCTGCATCCTCGCCTGTCACAGAACGAATTTTTTCCATTAAAGTTTCAAGATCACCCATTCCAAGAAGTCTTGACAAAAATGTTTTTGGATTGAACTCTTCTATATCATTGATTTTTTCCCCCGTTGTTATGAAGTATACGGGAGCTCTTGTTTCTGCGCATGCCGTTAATGCACCACCGCCCTTTGCAGTGGAGTCCATCCTTGTTATTATGACTCCTGAAATCTTCACTGCCTCAAGAAATTCCTGAGTCTGTTTTTTTGCTGCCTGCCCTATGTCTGCCGGCATTATAAGAATTATTTCTGTTGGATTTATTGCTTTGTTGAGTACTTTTATTTCTTCAATCAATTCCTTGTCTAACGCGTGCCTTCCAGCAGTATCAATAAAGACCAGGTTAAATTCATCCAATTCTTTTTCGTATTTTTTCCAGAGTTTCACTGGATTTTTTTCCTGGAAATCAACAAAGGACTGCAGTTTGTTTTTGTCTGCAATTTGCTTTAGCTGTTCAGGCGCTGCAGGTCTGTGGACATCGAGTCCAACCAAAGCCACTTTGTTTCCCCGTTTTGCATAATAATTTCCCAGCTTTGCCACAGTGGTTGTTTTTCCGGCGCCATACAGTCCGAGGAACATTATTCTGTTTTGTTCGTTTTTTCCTTTTCTAAGGCTTAATGGCCTGTATTCTCCGAGAATCTCAGTCAACTGGTCATGAAGGAGCTTTATTACATGTTCTTTCTTTTCAATTCCTTTGATTCTTTCATCAACAGCTGCTTTCCTTATTTTATCGCTAAGTTCTTTAACAAGGATAATATTCACATCTGCCTCTATCAACGCCCTCTCCAAGTCTTTTACAACAGAATCCACGAGGCCCCTGTCAAGAAATATGGCATTTGCTATCTTGTCTGTGGCTTTTCTCAGGATTTCTCCAAGTTTTTCTAACATTTCAGAAGAAGGAAATTTAGAGTTAATAAAGTTGTTGTTACAATTCCTATAAACCCAAATCCTCAACAAATTTTTCTTTGCTGAAGACTTCTATGTTATCATACCCTTGTCCTGTTCCAAGAAAAAGAATCGGTTTTTTTGTCACATCCCCCACGGAGAGAGCTGTTCCTCCTTTTTCATCGACATCCGCTTTTGTAAGAATTATGCCGTCTATTCCTATAGCAAGGTCAAAACTCTTTGCCTGTTCTACAGAGTCATTTCCGGTTATGCTCTCTCCTATGAAAAGCTTCAAATCGGGCTTGCAAACCTTGGAGATTTTTTCTATTTCCTTCATCAGGTTTTTTGCAGTATGCATCCTTCCGGCAGTGTCGATTAAAACACAATCTATATGATTTTTTTTTGCATAGCTCACGGCATCAAATCCCACAGCAGCAGGATCTGCCCCGTATTGCTGGCTTATGACTTTCAC
>JBBSXY010000061.1:0-3241 GCA_038045525.1 Nanobdellota archaeon
TTCCGGTCGGGGCGTGGTCTGGACGTAGATAGCATAAGGTTTTTAAATGGGTAGACCGGTTAAATCTTTATGCCCAAAGAAGAAAAGAAACTAAGATTTAGACTTGCTGCACTAGAACATATAGTTGCAATGACTAGTTATAAGGAAGCTGATGTTAGTTGTTTAACTTCTCTATTTAAACTAAAAGAAGATTGTAGGGTTTTAAATTTTAAATGGGATGCTGATTTAGAGGATCGGGGACAAGGTAAATATACCTCTGCTAGATACTTTACAGTTACCTTAAAATCTCCTATGGAAAATGATGCTGTTAAAAATATGTTAAGAGAATATGGCTTAGAATCCTATTATCATAAACCATTTCATGAGGTTGGACCATCGGGAAGTCAAGAGGTCGCTTTTTCTCTGACTTTTCTCCCAGTTGTATCAGGTAGTGAAGTAATGGAAAGAAAATCGAGTCATGGGACAGCTTATGAAGGACCAAATGATTCGATAATGTTTGCACACGATCTTACCTTGAGAAGATAATTATCCTACGCCCTGTCGTAGTTCGGTCGGGGCGTATTTATCACTTAGACTTAGCTTCTTTCTTTTTTGTGGGCTCTGGAGCTTTTTGGGTTTTCGGCTTGGTTTCTGCCTCAGAGGGAACTGTTTGGGGGGGTAGGATAGTAACTCCTCCGACCGCTCCAAATGCAGGTTTTTCTGGAGCACCCATCATTCCGGGCATGCCTGGAGCACCGCCTGAAAACTTGATTAAATCAAACAAAGATTTCTTTTCCATAAATAAAACACTGGCGCTTTTGTCTTCTATGTGTGCCTGAATCAGTCCCAAGCCTTTCAAAAATACTGTGCAATTCCATACAGGAGTTCCGTCTGTCATGTTCAAAAAAGCCAAAACTTTCTCTATTTCATAAGTCATGTCCCTGTTATGCATCTCGTCCAAAATGGTAGACTTCATTTCATCAACGTCCATTTTTATATTTTCAGGCAATGGCTGTGGAATAAGCTTCTTGTTAGTTATTGTCTTGGCATGCTTGTTCTCTATTCTTTCAACCTTTTTATCAACCTTGAAACTTATCATGTTCTTTTTCAAAGGAGAATAGAAATCAACCTGGGTTTCATTGTTTCCTTCATCAAAATCCCTTAAAAAAAATACAGAGCACAAGTATGTCTTGGGATCTTCTTCCATCATCAGCTTGTAAGCAGGGAACTTCTTGACTTTTTCTATGTAATGTGATGGTTTCATTTAAAATATGTTTGGAATTTTTGTCTACCTTTTTTCTTGGATTTCTTTCTTTAAAGACTTTACGAATTTCTCAGGCTTCATAGTTTTTATTCTTTTGTCACCCTTGACTCTTACAGCAACAGTCTTCTGCTTCTCTTCCTTATCGCCTATGACAATTATGTATTGTATTTTCATGAGTTCTGCATCCCTGACTTTCGTAGAAACCGGAATAGCACGAAAATCAGCGTCCATCCTTAATCCCGGAACAGCTTCTCCAAATCTCTTGATTACTTTCCTTGCATAAGGCTCGTTTCTGTCTGTAAAGCTTAGAACCCTTATTTGGATTGGCGCAAGCCATGTTGGCAAACGTCCATTTGTGTGTTCAAGCAGGATAGCAATAAATCTCTCCAGGCTTCCATAAATGACCCTGTGAATTACAATTGGCGTTTTCTCTTTGTTATCCTTGTCCATATATTTCAGCCCGAATCTTAGTGGCATTTGCATGTCTAATTGGATAGTGCCCATTTGCCATTCTCTGCCCATAGAATCCTCCATTATAATGTCTATTTTAGGCCCGTAAAAAGCTCCGTCTTCCTCAAGAATCGTGAATTTTTTTCCTGATTTCTTCAAGATATCTTTTAATTCTTTTTCAGCTTTATCCCATAACTTGATGTCTCCCATGAATTTTTTAGGCCTTGTTCCTAACCTGAAAGAATACTTCATCCCAAAAATTCCATAAAATTTATCACAGATTTTTATTATCTGGTTATATTCATCTTTTATCATGTCTTCTGTTATAAAATTATGAGAGTCATCCTGCTGAAAAGACCTGACTCTTAACAGCCCGCTAAGAGTTCCAGAGAGCTCATGTCTATGAAGCCTATCTGTATCAGAAAGTCTTAAAGGCAAATCTTTATAACTTCTTGATTTTGAGCTAAAAATAATCATTGCATTTGGGCAGTTCATGGCCTTGACTGCATATTCTCCTTCATCTGTATTTGTTACAAACATATGTTCTTTATAATGAGTCCAATGTCCAGAAATTTTATAGAGTGAACTTTTATTAATTAAAGGAGTCATTGTCTCTTGGTAACCTAATCTTGAATGTTCCTCTCTCCAGAATTTGACAAGTTCATTATATATGATTGTTCCGTTTGGGAGCCAGTAAATCATTCCGGGAGAAGATTGGTTCAATAGAAAGAGCTCCATTTGTTGTCCTATAATTCTGTGGTCATTTTCTTTTAATTTAGAAGTGTCTAATTTAGATTGTCTTATTTCATGAAGAAATTCTTTCGGATTGTATTCTTCTGCTTTTTCTGTTTTTTTGTCAGATTTTCCTTCTTCAGCCCCAATTTTAATCTCTCTGCTTTGGCCAAGCCTGGACGAAGCATCTCCTCTAATCTCCCTGCTTAATTCAGAAAGTGGATGCCCTTTCACTTTTAACTCAAATTCCTTGTAATATCCGAAAGGTGCCCTCACAACTTTGAACCCTTTTTTTAGTTCTTTTTCAGCTTCTTTGAGGATTTCTTCTGCTGTTTCCGGAGAGGCGAGATTGCTCGAAAGATGGGCATAAGGATAAAGAACTATGGACTTTGCCTTTACCTGATTGGCTATGTCTTCAATATTTTCAACAAGTTTTTTCACTCCTTCCTTGACCGAATCTCCTTTTTCAACAGCTGTCAGAATAACCAAAGACTCGCCGACTTTCTGCCCTTGCTTTTCTTTTTCAGGCAGCTCTTCAATTTTCTTCAGCGCTTTCTTCAAAGGCCGAAAATTTATATAATCAACATGCAAGGAAAGGATTTTCATGCTAGCCAAAGGGAAAGTAAGTTTTTAAAATATTTGATAAGATGATAATAAGTTAATAAGGAGAATATAATGGTATTATTTATACCAACCAATTAGCACGATAATTTAGAATTTTAATTATTATCAATAATTTTTATCATTATCAATTTTTATATAAAAACCTCTCGGCCTGCTTTCTAGCATTTTCTCTTTTTTCTTGGTGTTCTCTTA
>JBBSXY010000062.1:0-1038 GCA_038045525.1 Nanobdellota archaeon
TAATGTTAGATTTAATGGTTTCTAAGTCACCCTCGGTAACCTCACTAGCAACGATAGACCCCGCTCCCCTATTTAGAAAATTTAATTCACACCATCCATAACCGCTACCTATGTCAAGAATAGTTTTATTTTTTACGTCGGAATTTTCGACAAAGGCCATGCTAAATTTAAGCCTGCCATGAATATCAGTTGAGGGCTTTTCTGAAAGAATATTTTTCATTTAAATTTTACGGGCATATATTTCAAGAGAATCAAAAAAATTAATGGTTAAAAACAGTTTTCCTTTAAACATGGATAACAATTTATATAATGGTGGAAATATATTTTTAAGACGGGTTATCCAGTAATTTAAGCTAAAGGTCCAACTGTATTTTTCAAGCTTCTCAATTTTATACCCTAAAGACAGAAGAAGTAAAGACAACGTGTCTTCAGTAAAATAATAAATATGATCTGGACGAATGTGCCACCAATTTTCACCCAACAATTGTGAAACAAGGCTTCTTATATCGGGAGTCACTAGACACAATACCCCATCTTTTTTCAGGACTTTGTGGATGTCTGCCAAAAGTTTTCTGGGGGAAGATACGTGTTCAATCACATCTAGACACGTTACGGCATCAAATGACTTTTCTTTGAGCTTAACAGTTTCAAGTGTACCCTGGATAATGTCTAGTCCGTATTTTTCCTTCCCAATTCTAGAGGCCCATTTTGACGGCTCAACTCCAACAGCTTGCCAACCATTTTGTTGTGCAGTTTCCAAAAAAGTTCCTGTGGCACAGCCAATATCCAAAATCTTACCAGGAAGCTGGTGAAGTTGCTCTATTTTTTTAAACACCCTTTCGTGGGTTTTTGATCTTGCAATTCTTTCATTTTCATAATCGGGATCTATGAAATCTGAATATCTTTCTACTAGCTTTTTAGCATTGTCTCTGGGAGAACAGTAAAGCAAATTACAATCTAAGCACTTGACTATTTGAGAATGGTCACCATATGAGTTATCGGTTATGTAGTATTTATCTTTGGCAATTCCCCTTTTTT
>JBBSXY010000063.1:0-1338 GCA_038045525.1 Nanobdellota archaeon
AAAATGTATTCTCGGATCAAAAGTGTAGTCACCACCCATACTTTCCGCCAATCAGTCATCACAGTTGTTTCTACCTTTGGCACCGCAGGATTAGGGGCAGTATTTTACCTCCTTCTGGCCAGAACTATAGGGACTCATGAGTTTGGATTGTTTTCAGTGGCAGTATCTATTCTTACTTTACTAGTTTCATTTGCTGATTTAGGTATGGGACAGGGACTGGTGAAATTTGTCGCCGAAAACAGCCGCAACAATGCTTATTTACCTTTTGCGAAGATTGCAATACAAACAAAATTGGCCATAGGAATATTTTTTTGCCTAATCTTATGGGTCTTTTCCCAGCCAATTGGAAATTTTATACTGCATCAACCTGAAGTCACGCCGCTGCTTCCTATAGTCGGATTTGGCATCTTTGCCATTCTTTTGTTTGGTCTAGCCACCTATATTTTTCAGGGTCAACAAAAATTTATTCTTTGGGGAGGAACTCAATTTGGAGCTAACTTCTTCCGCCTCATTCTTTTTGGCTTACTATTTTTAGTAATTAAAATTGATTCATATTGGGGTTTAATTCTTTTTGCCTCAGCCCCATTATTCGGCTTTTTAATTTCCATAATTTGGTTGCCATTAATAAATATAACCAAGGCCAAGGTTACCAAGGAGCAATTTCAGAAATTTTGGCACTTCAACAAATGGACAGCAGCCTTTACGATCACCGGCTCACTTTCTAGTAGAATTGACACCCTGCTCACCGCCAGATTTCTCACACTTTCTGATACTGGTGTTTACTCTTTGGCAGTAACCATGGTTGCCTTTTTACCCCAGTTTGCTTCGGCATTAGGGGCGGTTACCGCTCCCAAATTTGCATCATTTACCGATTCAACCCATTCCAGCAGATATTTATTTAAAGCTGGGTTATTCTCCCTTGGTACAAGTCTGATGGTGGCTTTGGTAATGATTCCCACAGCCCTTGTTGTATTATGGTTTACCGGCCGTGATTTTTCTGCAGCCTTCGCTCCCTTTCTTATCCTTTTGGCATCTCTGACACTTTTTACATCGCTTAATCCTCTGCGTGATAGTATTCTATATTTCTACAAACAACCCCAGTTTTTCTTCTGGGTAAATTTAATTCAGGCAGTAGTTTTAGTTGTATTCAGTTTTCTCCTTACTCCCAAATTTGGTGTAATCGGAACAGCAACCGCAGTGCTTATTAGTCACATAGTGTTCGCAGTTATCAATATATGGAAATATGAGAATTGTCGCGCACACCTTAGTTAAAAACGAAGAAAAGTGGATTTGGTATTCGTTGATGTCGGTTTTAAACTATATTGATGAAATATTCGT
>JBBSXY010000064.1:0-16024 GCA_038045525.1 Nanobdellota archaeon
GGATTTGAATTCTATTTTGATCCTAAGACACGGAGATTTATTTGAGCCGACCCTTTCTATTTTTTGTCTGTGCTGCCGAAGCCACTTCTGCTTCTGGAAGATTCTGAAAGAGCTTCAACCTCTTCGATTTTTACACTAGGATAAGGAAGAGAAATCATTTATAAAAGTTTTCTTAAACATATTTTCTTAAATATCTCAAAAAAGAAAAAGGAATTCCTCCCTCGCTTACCTTTTTTTCTTCAGATACTTTTCTCCAGTCTTCCCAATCGATTTTAGGGAAAAAGGCATTTCCTTTATAATTTCCGTGAACTCTGGTCATATCAATTACATTTACAAGAGGCAGAAATTCCTCATAAACTTTTTCTCCACCAATAACATAAGATTCCATGTTTTCAGTAAATTTAACTGCTTCCTCAAGATTTCTTGCAATATAAATTCCTTCTTCTGGATTGAGGGTTTTTGAAAGAATTATGTTTTTTCTCTTAGGTAATGGTCTGAATTTTTTAGGAATAGACTCATAAGTTTTTCTTCCCATGATGACTATAGGATGCTCTAAAGTTAAATCCCTGAATCTAATTCTGTCTTCTTTTATATCCCACGGAATCCTCCCATCTATGCCTATAACATCATTTTCAGAAATAGCGACAATTATTCTCAGACTCATTTAAACTGCCAATGTCCTTTCTATTTTTGCCTCCGGATTATATCCCTCAAGGACAAAATCATCTATTCTCAAATCTTTGTAATGCTTATCGGCAATTTTTACTCTTGGCAATGGCTTTGGAGTTCTTGCTAATTGTTCAATAATCCCTGTAACATGGTCCATTCCCTCTTTTCCCTTGTCTTCCGGAGGAGATGACATGTTTATCCATTCAAGAGTTTCCAGATGCTCTTCAAGACCATTTACATTTCTGACTCTGCTCTTTAGCTCTTCCAGATTTTTTTGATACCATTTTGCCCTTTCGCCGGCACCGGTATAAAAATGAACGTCTCCAAACGTATGAACAAAATCCCCTAATTCCAATCCAAGTTCTTTTGCAAAAATTGTTGTAAGCATGGAATAGCTTGCAATATTGAAAGGAACTCCAAGAAACATGTCGCAGGCTCTTTGATAAAGCTGCAGGTCCAGTTGTTTTCCGTCAGAATTAAGCTGGAAAAGTGTATGGCACGGAGGAAGAGCCATTTCCGAAGTTTCCTGAGGATTCCAGGCAGTAACCATGTGTCTTGCAGAGGCAATGTCTTTTTTCATTCCTCTAATTACATCTTCAAGCTGATTTATTCCGTTAGGATCTTTTGCATAATAATCTTTTTTTTCTCCTGCAACTTCAATTGTTATTGGGTTAAATTTTGGCCAGTGAAGCCATTGTGAGCCGTAAACAGGCCCTAAATCTCCCCATCTTGCGGCAAATTCAGAATTCTCTTTTACTTTTCCAATGTACTCGTCCCTTGCAGCAATCCATTCGTCAGAATACTTTTCAGATACTCTTGGGAAAATACCTTCTTTAACCATGCCTTTTAGATTATGATTAAAAGAATCATCATCCCATATATGCACATTATTATCAGCAAGATATTTTATGTTTGTTTTACCGCTTAAAAACCAGATTAGCTCATGGGCAACTGTTTTAAAGCCGATTCTTTTGGTTGTCAGTAAGGGAAATCCTTCTTTAAGGTCGTACCTGTTTTGGTATCCGAAAAGATAGATGCGTCCAAGGCCCCTTCTCTCGTTGAATTTAAATCTTGAAGATTCTGAAGAAAGAATTGCCTTTGAATGCTCCAAGTATTGTTGTACCATTTTATAATTTAATTATTCCTATGTCTGCCTCTCTCCTCTTCCTTCACTGGTAACTCTTCCGCCCTGGTGTTGGCCGGTGTATGGCCTGTTTATCTCTCCGAGAACAGTTTCAAATACAACATTAAACATTCTTGCTCCGAGTTCAAATTCAAAATTCTGATCACTAAGATTTTTCAATCCAAAAGTTAGTTTTCCTTTATAGCCCGGGTCTGTCTTGGTGCAAAGAAGAGCAATGCCTCCCCTCTGTAAACTTGTTCTTGGGTAAACAACAGGCATTAGATAAGAAGGAGGCAGACCATCTCCAATGTCAATTTTTTCCGCCGGAGAATATATTGTTTCCATAGTCGTAACCAAGAAATAATCCCCCGGTTTCATCGTTATCCTTTTATTTCCATCACCATCAAAACTTGCTATTTTTTCTGTTTTGGAACTAGATCTTTCTTCTATTCCAAGAAAGCTGTCTCCTATCAAACGATGAACTTCTCCAACTCTTAAATCCAGACCAGCACCTTCGGGATTTTCCCTGTCTCTCTCACCAAGGCCTTCAACTAAATTATATCTTGAATTTAATTCCAAAACTTTGACAGCAGAAATTATCATTTTAAATTTTAAGATAAAACCTGTTTAATTTTATAAAGATGATTGTGATAAAATGCTATTTAATTTGTTAATTACATTCCGCAACCGCCCATGTTCTCTCCGCAGAATCTGCACATATAACAATTTGGCTTGTATTGATCCATAATGTTTCCGCATTTCTGGCATATAACCCCTCTTAAATTGTTGTGCTTTTCCTGTCCGTTTGCCTTGAGCAAGAGGGAAGCTAAATCTCCTTCTCCGAATTTCTCAAACCCGCCAAGAATAGGGTCTTCCAAGACCTGGTCGACATTCCATGGGTTAACTTTCTGCCTTAGATATGTCATGAATGCCCCGTTTCTGAATCCCCTTAGTTCTTCAAGTTTTAAATTTTCGGAATCATCTGCTTCCTCTGTTCTTCCCATATATTCGAGAGCCAGAAATTTTGCAGCATAATCCAAAGGAGAATTAGCTGTTTTGATGTATGGATGTCCTGTCACAAGACCATGCGGATCAAAAGTCTGGCCTCTCCATTTTCTAACGATTCTTTCCAGAGGAATTCCTCCTTTAAGCATAGTTGAGGCATCTATTCCAGCATTTTCAAGCAGAGCTTTCATCGTTGATCCTGACTTATATGAAGCAAAAACCAATTGCCCTGGTTTTCCATCAGGATATTCGCTGACTATAAGATGTATTGGTGTTCCATTTATTTTAACTTCTGTTTCATAAGCTATTCTCAAATCAGGCAGGTCTTCCTTTTCCCCTCTTTTTATAGATTTATGTTCATTTCCTCCAAAATTAATTGCGCTTACGGGCTTGCTGTTGTTCCTGAAAACAGCGACGCCTTTTAATCCAAGATCATGCCCAAGCATGAATGTATCATAAATGTCTTTTACAGTTGCAGATTCTGGAAGATTATTTGTTTTTGATATTCCTCCGGAAATGAAAGGTTGCACAGCTCCCATCATTCCCACATGCCCTTTTATTCCAATGCTTCCTTCTCCAAATCTATTTCCAAAGGCTGTGGAAAAGATGTCATAATGGTCAGGGCTCAGATGCGGAGCACCAATGACAGTGTTTCTGTTCGTGCCTGAGCCTGTTTTTTCAGCTATGTAATCTGTTATTTGCTTTATTTTTTGCTCATCATATCCAAGATTTTTCAGGGAATTGGATATTTCGCTGTTGGCTATTTCAATCCTTCCGCCGCCAGCCAGGTCTTTTCCAATTATTAAAGAAGCCGGCGGCTCTATTCCTGTAGAGTCTTGCGTTCCCATTAAAAATGATATCGTTCCTGTGGGAGCAATTACCGTTGCCTGTGCGTTTCTAAATCCATTTGCCTCGCCTTTATGAGCAACTCTTTCCCATATGCCATAGGCTTGCTCTTTCAATTGAGGATCATCAATCTCGCTCCAAAGAACATCATCAAGGCTTTTTTTATGCCTTTTAATTACTTCCATCATTGGTTTCCTGTTAAACTCAAAATGGGTAAATGTCCCAAGTTTTTTAGCCATCTCAGCAGAAGCCTCGTAAACAGAGCCTGTCATAATTGCCGTAATTGCTCCTGCGAGAGCTCTTGCTTTATCTGAATCATAAGGAATGCCTTTTCTCATCAAGAGACTTCCAAGGCCTGCAAAACCTGTTCCGATTGTCCTGAATTCAGGGCTTATTTCAGCTATGTCTCTTACAGGATAAGAGGCACAATCATTCGCTATGTCTTGTGCTATTGCAAGTATTCTATTTGCTTTCTTGAAGGATTCAACAAAAAAATTGCCTTTTTCATCACTGAAAGCAGCCAGGTTTGAAGAAGCCAGATTACAAGAGGTATCATTCAAGAACATATACTCTCCGCAAGGATTTGTTGCCCTCTGCCTTCCTGAGTTTGGAGCAGTGTGCATTCTGTCTATGGTTTCTGTATACATGACTGCAGGATCTCCAACTCTCCAGCTGCCAAAAGCAATTTCTTCCATCATTCTTTTTGCAGATACTTTTCCTATGACCCTTCCTTCTTTTACGCTTATGAGTTCTATTTCGCCGTCTTTTTCAAGTTGCTCAAAGAAATGACCATCTAACCTGACTGTTATGTTGGTATTTTGTAAAGTCACAGTTGTATATGCCTCTCCGTCCATTCCAGGTGTATATCCTTCTTTCATTAAAATAAGGGCTTTATGGTCTTCACCAACCTTGGATTTTATAAATTCCATTATGTCGGGATGGTTTTGGTCCATCATAGTCATCCTGGCAGCTCTTCTGCTCTTGCCACCGGATTTTATTGTTCCAGCCCCATAATCGTATATCTTAAGAAAGCTCATTGCTCCTGAAGATTTTCCTCCTCCAGACAAAGCAGCGCCTGCTTCCCTTAAGTCCCCTATATTTTGGCCTATTCCGGAGCCGGCGGCAAATACAGCCCCTTCATCTGCAACATGTTTCAATATGCTTTCAAGATCATCTCTTGGCCCCTTTATGAAGCATGCATGGCACTGCGGATGCACATACTCGGCATCTCTCAATCTTTTCAATTCCCCGGTTTTAGGATCCCTGACCCAGTTGACATTGTTGCTTCCCTTTATTCCGTATTCATTATATATTCCGGCATTGAACTGCACCGGAGAATTAAAAGCAATTTTCCTTTGTATCTGAAGTGCCATAAGTTCGTCTCTAAAAGCATTTCTGTCTTCCTGAGTCGAGAAGTAACCAAGCTCAAGACCCTTATCTGCGAAGAAATTTGAAACACGGGTTATAAGATGTCTTATGGAATTCTCCTGTGGCACGCCTAATTTTTCCTGCAGCTTCTTTCTCCATTCTTTCCTTTCAGGATTTAAAAAATACTTTTGTGCGACAATTTGCGCAGAGACGCTGTCCCATGACCTTGGGAACTCGGCGTTAATCTTATAAATAGTTTTTCCTTTGACATCCTTGATTTCCAGGTGTTTTGTTTCATAATCTTCGTCCAAAGGGTTTTTTCCCTGCCCTGAAAAAAATCTTTCAATAGTCAGGCCCCTCCTGCTTTGAATAGGCACGTGAAAAACTCTGCCTATGTCTAATCTGTCAAGATATTTTCCGCCATTAAAAGAATAAACATGAATTTCACCATTGTCAACAGCGTTTTTTAACCCCATAAACGAAAGCCCTCCCTGTTCTTGAACAAGCGAATAAGCCTCATTTAGAGGAATGTGTCTCACTTTGTCGTAAGCATTTACGATTGTTTTTGAGTAAAGATTCCTCTGGTTTTGTGCTTTTCCATTGACCCTTGCTCTTCTCTGATGTAAACTCTGTCGTAGATTTTTTCTCATTGTCTTGTTTACCTTGCTTTTACAGCTCGCTCAGTTCCTTCATTTGAATTATTGTTTTCATTTTATTCGAATGAGCCGCTAAATTTCCTTTAGCGCGCTTTTAAAAGCTTTTATGTCCTGGAAATCCCTATAAACAGAAGCGAATCTTATGTATGCCACGTGATCGAGCTTCTTTATTTTTTTCATAACAAGTTCCCCAATCGCAGAACTCTTTACCTCTTTTTTCCCTCTCCTCATAATCTGCTCTTCAATTTCATTTATCATTTTTTCAATCTTCTCTTTTGGAACAGGGCGCTTCTCAAAGGCCCTTTGTATACCTGCCTCCAATTTTTCCCTGGAAAACTTTTCCCTGCGGCCGTCCTTTTTTGTCACATACAGGTCGCCTCTTCCCAGTTTTTCATAGGTAGTGAAGCGCTTTTTACACTTCAGGCACTCCCGCCTTCTCCTCACACCTTCAAGAGAATTTCTTTTGTCGGTGACTCTGGTCTTTCCAGAGCAATATGGGCAATTCATACGACATACAATAGGTTGTATCTTATATATCTTTTGATTCCTATAAATTGTATAAGACGGAATTTCAATATGAAGCAGTATTTAAATAATTCTAATTACTTCAATATGGTTACAAGTTTACGAATTTATCAATAAAAATTCCTTTTTAGTTAAAACATCATCTTTTAAAACTCGGCCATTCCTATAAAAACATGACAAAAATAATAAGAGCAGAGCAGAGCACAGAGGAAGAAATAAAGAAAATACTTCATCCTCTTGTTACAGAATGGTTTTTTTCAAAATTCCCGGAATTTTCCCTGCCGCAGAAATACGGCGTTGTTCCCATCTGGAAAAGAAAAAACATCCTGATCTCTGCAGAAACAGGCGGAACAAAAACCCTGACGGCCTTTCTTTCAATTCTTAATCATCTGATAATCTTGGCTGAAAAACAGGAACTCAAGAACAAAGTTTATGCGGTTTACACCTCTCCCCTGAAGGCGCTGAGCAATGACATTCACAAAAATCTTATAGAGCCTTTGCACGAGATAGAAGAACTTGCCAGCAAAAAAGATATAAAATTACAGAAGATAAGAATTGCCCTGCGAACAGGGGACACAACTACTTCAGAGAGGGCAAAGATGCTGAAAAACCCGCCGCATATCTTCATAACAACCCCTGAATCTCTTGCAATAGTCTTGACGAGCAAAAGTTTTATCGATAACATGAGGGAAGTTGAATTCTGCATCGTAGATGAAATACACTCTCTTGATAATAAAAGAGGTGCATATCTGAGTCTGACTCTGGAAAGGCTGAACGAAGTTTCTTCTGTCTGGCCTGTAAAAATCGGGCTGAGTGCCACAATAGAGCCCATGGACGAAGTTGCTAAATTTCTCGTCGGTGTTTCAGAAGACAGGGAAGTTGAAAGTGCGAAAGTGGACCTTAATAAAAAAATAGATATCCAGGTTCTTTCTCCTGTTAAGAACATAATAGAAGACGAAGGCCTTCATTCGAAGATGTATGATTTGATTTCAGGGCTTATTTCTGAGCATAAAACAACTCTGATTTTTACAAACACGCGTTCTGGAACAGAAAGGGTCGTGAGTTATCTTAAAGAAAGATTTTCTACAGAATATGGTGATGATAACATAGCAGCACACCACTCTTCTCTGAGCAAGGAACACAGATTTGACATAGAGGAAAGGCTTCGGCAGGGAAAACTGAAAGTTGTTGTCTGTTCTACAAGTCTTGAGCTTGGAATTGATATAGGATATATTGATTTAGTTTTAATGCTTGGCTCTCCAAAATCAAGTTCAAGGGCATTGCAGAGAATGGGTCGTGCTGGTCATCAGCTGCATAACATTGCAAAAGGGAGATTCATAGTCTTAGACAGAGACGATCTCGTTGAATGCTGTGTCATACAAAAAGAGATGATGGAAAAAAGAATCAACAAAGTAAGATTTCCAAGAAGATGCCTTGATGTTCTTGCACAGCAGGTATTTGGGATGGCCATCTACAAAGTCTGGAAAGAGGACGAGCTCTTCAGGCTTATCAGGAAAAGCTATTGCTATTCAGACCTCACAAGGGGAGATTTTCTTGATATCATTTCCTATCTTTCAGGCGAATATTCGCTGGAGAAGAACAATATCTATGGAAAAATCTGGTATGACAAGGAAACCAAGGAAATAGGAAAAAGAGGGAAACTTGCCCGTGTTCTTTATCTTACAAACATAGGAACAATCCCTGAAGAGTCTTTCATCAGGGTCAAGATTACAGGGACAGAAGAGCCTGTCGGAATGATTGACGAGACCTTCCTTTCAAGAATGAAGAAAGGGGATGTCTTTGTCCTCGGAGGAAAAAAATACCTTTATAGATATACAAGAGGGATGAATCTCTATGTTTCCTCTGAAGTTGCAAGAAATCCCACGATTCCTTCCTGGTTTTCAGAAATGCTTCCCCTGAGCTTCGACTCTGCTTTAGAAATAAATCAATTCCGCGCCCTTATGAAAAAGAAGCTGAAATCAGACAAGTCAAAAGAAGAAACTCTCAAATTTATTGGCTCCTATCTATATGTTAACAAAGAAACAGCGGAGACAATCTACAATTATTTCCTTGAGCAGCATAGTTTTCTGGAAATTCCTGACGAGAACACAATCATAATTGAAAAATTCACAGACCCTGACCAGGAAAAGAAATACCTGATTTTTCATACACTTTATGGACGCAGAGTCAATGATGCTTTATCTAGAGCAATAGGCTACATAATCGGCGCTTTGGGGAGCAGGGACATAGAGGTTGGTGTCTCAGACAATGGATTTTATCTATCTGGAGAAAATATGATGATAAAAAGAGCCCTGGAAAATCTGAAAGAAAAAAATATGGAAAAAATCCTTAAGGAAGCCATAGACAGGACAGATGTTCTTGCCAGAAGATTTCGGCACTGTGCCACTAGGGCTCTGATGATTTTGAGAAGTTACAAAGGACAGAGAAAAACAGTAGGCAAGCAGCAGATGAAATCGCATTTTCTTCTTGCAGCTGTAAAGAGAATCAGCAACGAGTTCCCAATCCTGAGGGAAGCCAGAAGAGAGATTTTCGAGGACTTGATGGACATAGAAAACGCCGGGCTTGTTTTACGATGGATTGAGCAGGGAAAGGTAAAAATAAAAGTCATTGAAACGCCACTTCCCTCGCCATTTTCACTTAACCTAATAATACAGGGCCATTCTGACCTGATAAGAATCGAAGACAAACAGGAATTTTTAAGAAGAATGCATCAGTTGCATATTCGGAATATAATCCAGAGGGTGCCTGCGGAATAAATGATACAAAATAAAATCCAGATAAAATACGAATTCATAAACAAAACCCTGTTTTTTCCAGATTACGGAATCCTGGCTGTCGGGGACTTGCACATAGGTTATGATCACATGATAAAGCAGTCAGGAATCCTGATTCCCGAAAGGCAGGTGAAAGACATAATTTCTGATTTGAGGGATGTCTTCAGGAAAATAAAAAACTCAAAAACAGGAAAAAGAATAAAAAAAGTAGTTTTTTTAGGAGACATAAAGCACTCTTTTTCCTTTGAAGCAGAGGAAAAATACGAGTTTCTTGAAGTCATGAACTTCCTGAAGCTGGAAGTTCCGAAACCACAGGAAAATATAATCTTCATTAAGGGAAATCATGACACAATGGATTTTACCTATGGGAAAATGAAAAATTATCACATAGAACCGGAATCGGGGATTGCTTTCGTTCATGGACACCTGTCTTTTCCGGAAATTTTTAACAGGAAAGTTAATGTCATTGTTTCGGGCCATCTGCATCCTTCTATAATTTTGGCAGAAAAGCCGGGCGTGAAAAAAGAAACCTATAAATGCTTCCTTGAAGGCAGTTATAAAGGCAAAACCTTTATAGTCATTCCAAGCTTTGTGGGTTATTATGAGGGAACTCCTGTCAATGATTACAGGGAAGATTATCTGGAGTCTTTTTTCATTCTCCCGAAAAAAGAGATACTGAACTTTAAGATTCATGTCATAGGCAAAGACAAGGTTTATGATTTTGGGAAAATAAAAGATTTGTGAAGAAAAAACCAAAGATTTCTTTTCTAATCTAAATAAAACCCATTGTTTTTACATAGCTTCCAATTTTCTTATCCTGTCATTTATGTCTGGATGTGTTGAAAACAAGCCACGCAGTTTTCTCTTGAGAGGGTCAGAGATGAATAAAGGGGCCATTGCTTTTGCAACGATATGTTTCCTCTCTTTTTCTGAAATATGCTCGTTCTTTATCTTTTTAAGCGCGTTTGCCAAGCCTGTAGGATATCTCGTGAATTTAACTCCTGTCGCGTCTGCCGCGTATTCCCTTTTTCTTGAAATAGCAAACGAAACAAGTTGCGCAACTATCGGAGCAAGAATAGCAAAGATGATTCCAATAAGAATAAGAATTATTTGTGCTCTTCCGCTATCTTTGCCTCCACCAACATTTGAATACCACAAACTTCTCAAAAACATCTGGGCAATTATTGAGACCATACCTATAAGCACCGCAGCAAGTGTCATGAATCTTATATCATAGTTTGCTATATGTGACATCTCGTGAGCAACAACCCCTTCAAGTTCCTGCTTGTCAAGTTTTTTCAATGCGCCTGTCGTGAAACAAATAATGGCGTTTTCAGGATTTCTTCCGGAAGCAAAGGCATTGATTTCCCCTGATTCCATGACATAAAGCCTAGGCATAGGCAAACCAGAAGCTATTGATATTCCCTCAACAGCATGGTAAAACATCTTATGTTCTGTCCGGGAAGCGGGTTTTGCACGAACAGAAGCCAATGCAATTTTATCAGAATTGTAATAGCCGGCAAGCACATAGATCAGGGAAAAAATCACTGCGAAAATCATTATGATAAAGAAATAGCCTGGATCTAGAACCATTGAGATTACATACCCAAGAATTATGAAAAAAACGAATACGATTGCAATCAGCAAGAAGGATTTAATCTTGTTTTTCTGTATCTCATCATCAAATGAAATTCTTTCTGCCATGATTTTCTTAATAAATTAAAGTATAAAAAGGTATTTTATGGGCTAAGAAGTTCGATGATATAATAATAAATAAGGCGTTTTCTTAGTTAAATCTAGCTATGGGATGTTATTAGACTAATAAAATAATCCAATCATCTAAAATTCGACCTTCGGAACGACCCTTTCTTCGGAAGGGATTTCAAGATACTCCTTCTCTTTCCTTCCATACAAAGAAGCAAACAGCATTCCCGGGAATCTTTTTGTCAGATTGTTATAGCTTAGAATTGAATCATTGTAATGCTGCCTTGCATAAGCAATCTTGTCTTCTATTGCCGCAAGTTCCTGCTGCAGTTGAAGGAAATTTTCATTTGCTTTCAATTGGGGATAGTTTTCTGCTATTGCGAATAATCTTCCTATGAATTTTTCTAATTCTGCTCCGGCTTTTACCCTTTTTTCAAAGGTTGGGGCTTTCAGAAGAGCCTGCCTGGCTTTTGTTACATCATTCATTATGCTTTTCTCATGCTTGGCATATCCTTTAACAGAATTAACCAGATTTGGAACAAGATCAGCTCTCTTTTTCAGCTGAACATCAATTTGGCTGAGAGAATTATCCGCCCTGTTTTCCAGAGCCACGAACCTGTTGTAATAAAGGACAAATATCAGGACAATGAGTGCTATTATGCCAGTAATCCACCATATCATTTTATTATTTCACTTCGGCTGTTTATAAAGTTTTTGAGGGGATTTAATTTCGTTCTCCAATTTATTTCCACGAATTTTATTTTATAACCTCTTTCATTTTACTGCATTTTCTGCATTTATAATTTTGTCTGAATTTTCCGCCTCTTACATTGCTCAATCCCATAAACTTTTCCCATTCATGCATTCCAAAGAAACACTTGATTGATTTTCCCATTTTAAAAATTGGTAGAGTTTATACCGCTTATATTTGTCCTGTCTGGGTAAATTTCTTCATCGCCTGTTCAAGAATTACTTGGGGCGCAAAGCCTTTTCTGCTGCATGCCCTGACAAAATCATCATAAGCTTTTCTGTCTACGGTATAGTCTAGTTTTGCTTTTTGAGCTCCGGGAGGATATGATGCCATGTTTCATTTAAATAAAATTGATTTATAAATTTTGGGTTTGAAAATTTATAATAAATGGGTCTGAAGGGAATTTAACCCTTTTCTCCTGGGCTGGAGCCAGGTATTCTGACGGTGAACTACAGACCCTTATTTTAAGAAGAAAGATTTGGTTTTAAGACTTTTCTATCCAAGTCTTTTTATCTGCTCTAACTCGGCATCGCTAGGACGAGTTTCCTTTAACTCGGCATCGCTAGGACGAGTTTCCTTTAACTCGACTACGCTTAGGCGAGTTTCTTTATCTGCTCAATTTCATCGCCTGAAATTGCCGCGCCCTTGAACTTCAGTGCATAGAGAAGAGCGTCCAAAACAAGGCCGTTTTTGAGGTCAAGGAGATTTTTTTTGTAAGCCACATAGGCGAGCTCTGCAGACCTTATTATCATGAAATCCCTGAAAAATTTCAAATTTTGATTTTTTATCGTTACTCTTGTATTCATCCTGTCTTCAAAAATGCTTTTCAGGTTTTCCGGCCTTTCAACAAGAAGCCTCGTTGTCCTCTCGTCTATTGCAATCACATTTTTTATTTTCATTTCATTAAGAATTTTGCTCAAAGCCAGGCAGGAAGCTTCCCCGTGGTCAAGAATATGTATTTCCCTCCCTTTTCCGCTGAAAGTCGAGTTTGCAATCCTGAGCATTTCATTGTCTGCTTTTTCAATTTCGGAATCCTTTATTCCAATACTGCCTGGAAGCTCAATAACACGCTCGTCCAAAAGAGCCTTGATATTCAATGCCTCAAGCTCAAATTTTTTTATTCCTAAAGGAACGTCAACAACCTCTTTTTTCACCTCGGAAGTTATCAGGAACTTTCCAGTAAAAATACTTTTTAGTTTTTTTACAATGTCCGTCATTCCGTTCATTGAAAAGCTTATCAAAACTCCTGAATCAAAGATGATTGCTTTATTTTGGCCAAGCTTGGACGAAATTGCTTTGCTTTCTGGTTTTTGCTGTTTCATTATCATTCAAACATCTCCATGGCCGTTTTAATTCTTGCCTTGACATCGATTGTTTTTATCTGGGAGACATCTCCAAACTCTTTCTGCCCCACATAACTTGCCAGTTCAAACATAGTTATCCCCAGCAAGCTGGCTGTTTTTTCCATAGAAATTCCGTGTTCATAGATCTTTGATGCTCTGTTTATGCTCGCCTTTCTAAAAACGTCCTTAATGTAGTATTTAAGACTGCCAGAAAGTTTCTCTATCGCTTCCCTCAGCATTTTTATGTTTTTTCTGTATAATTCGTCATCTTCTTTCCTTATAGAAAGTATTACATTATCAATACAGGTTATATATCTCTCATAGAAATTATTCCATCCAGAAAGTTTCTTATAATCTGCCCTTTCTAATATCTTGCTCAAAGAATAAACAATGACTGCAGCGGCAATATTATCCGGATCATTCGTAAGGGCAGCTGTGTTGTTTGTCTGGTTGCTTAGGTTTTTTATGGTTGCAGAGTCTCCTCTTTCCAAAGCCTCTTTTGTTTCCTGAAAAATTAGCAAAATGTTCTCCCTCTCCTGCATACCCTATGTTGGGAAATATTGTTAATAAAGATTACTCTAAGGCAAATTTTTTATAGTCAATTTTCCTCATATTAATATTAAAAATGAGAGAGGTCATTCTTGACACAAGTTTCATCCTTACATGTGTTCGGCAGAAAATAGATTTTTTTGAAAAACTTGAGCATGAAGGTTTTAAGATAGTAATTCCCGACCAGGCGATTGACGAACTTATGGGGCTTGGCGCACAGCTTGCATTGAATATACTGGAAAAGAAAAGGTTTCATTTGGTTAAGATTCCAAGTAAGGACGCCGACACTGCAATTTTAAAGTTTGCAAGGGAAAATCCCCAGAGCGTTGTAGCTACCTTGGACCGGGGATTGCAAAAAAAAATAAAAAATCCGAAGATGGTAATAAGAAACAAAAAGAAGCTGGAGATCATTTGATTTCAAAGTCTTTCAATAAAGAAAACATGAGGAAAGATGACGCAAAGAGAAGAACTTAAGCTGGTTTACAGAAAAGGCAAGCTTGAAAGAATTGAATTGGAAGGGGAAAGGCTTGGTGGTTTATCTACTTTGATAAAGGATGTAGCATGCCCTTCTATTGAAGAATTAAGGGAAACTTATGAATTAATATATGATGAAAGTTGAAAGGAAGGAATAAACAGGGGAAAACGGCTAGAGAACAAATCACTACTGAGTATTATCCCTCAGCAAGTCCCAAGACCTAAGTAAGCTTTAAAAACCAATTTTTACTACCTCTTACAGATTAACAGGAAAATGTTCTACTTCACTGAAGTTGAAGATTATATACGGGTGGAGCCGAGGCTATTTGGAATTCCGACAATTGAGGCTGTAGAAAAACAGCTCAGAGAAACATATGCCGATTATTACGACAAAGAACTCGGAAAAGTAGTTTCTGTGATAGATGTCTTAAGTGTTGGTGAAGGAATTATAATCCCTGGCGATGGAGCAGCTTATTACAACTCGATATTCACCATTTTAGTATGGAAGCCAGAGCTTCACGAGCTTGTCCAGGGAATTATTTCAGAAATAACTAATTTCGGTGCGTTTATAGATGTCGGGGCAATGAGGGGAATGATACATATAAGCCAGACAATGGAAGACTATGTCAGCTTCAGCAAGACAAACACCCTTACCGGAAAGTCCAGCAAAAAAGTCCTTAAACAGGGAGACCTGTGTCTGGCAAGAATAGTTGCGATAAGCCACAAAGGAGGAGAGCCAAAAATTGGTCTGACAATGAGGCAACCAGGGCTTGGAAAACTAGATTGGATAAAAGAAGATTCTATAAAAAGAGAAAAAGAGGAAAAGAGGGCAGAAAGGGAAGGATTGAGAGAGATAAAGGAAGGAAAAGGAAAGAAAGGAAAGAAAGAAGGTAAAATGACGAAGTTAAGAAAATGACAAAACAAAGAGCTTGCAAAGTCTGCAACACTATTTATGAAGGGGACAAGTGCCCCAGATGTGGTTCCAAAGAATTCACAGAGGGGTTCAAGGGAAAAATTCAGGTATTAGACCCGGAAAAATCAGAAATCGCCAAAAAACTCAATATAAAAGAAAAAGGAAAATTTGCCATCAAAACCAGATAATAAAAAGACAAAAAAGGAAAATGACTCTAAAAATTCTAGAAGAAAAAAATAACCCATTGTTCGGGAGAAAAGAAATAAAAGCAGTAATAGAATCGGAAAAAACCCCGAGCAGGGCACAGATTCTTGAACTTCTTTCAAAAAAGTTTTCTGCCTCTCCTGAAAGCATAAAAATCCTTGGAATAAAGGGAAGTTTTGGAGTCAGGAAGTTTAGCATAGAAGCTAACATCTACCAGTCAAAAGAAGAAAAAGAAATGGTTGAACTTAAGAAAAAGAAAGAAACTCGTCCTAGCGATGCCGAGTTAGAAAATCGCCGTAGCGACGTCAATTTAAAGAAAGAGGAAGGGACAAAGACTGGAGAAAAACAATAAAATGCCTACGACGCCAATAAAATTGGCGAAGTCATTTTTAGGAGATAAAAATGCCTAAGGAAAAGAAAGGAAAAAAACCGCACAAGAACAAGCCAACCAGCAGGAAATATGCAAAATATAAGATCGATGGAGACACGGTTGTCAGGCAAAGGTTCTGTCCCAGATGCGGGCCCGGAGTTTTTTTAATGGTTGCAAAGGACAGGGTTTACTGCGGAAAATGCCACTACACTTCATTTGATAAAGCCGAAATTGAGAAAGCTGGATGATATTGCGGGAAATTGAACGAGCAGAGTTTATGAGCAAGACAAAACAAACATGATAGAAATTCTGTGCGGAAAAATAGGGGGATATGGTGCTATTGGCCTAATTTTAATCTTAGTAAGATAATTTTAGCGGTAATCTTCATACTAATAATCATTTGGACTTTGCTGAATAAAAATAAAAAAAATCACGCAGGCAAGAAATCATAAAGAAGTCTTAATAAGCCTGCAAATAAATAATTTATTGAAAAATTACCATGAACCCTGGGAGATTCTCCAAACCGTCAAAAAGATAGCTTGGAGCGTCTCCTGGGGAAAAAGAGGTGATAAAATGTGGAGGTTGCACTTGTATATAAATCTTTCGTTACTGTTACTCTTAAAAAATGACATTCAATAATTAGTTTAAAGGGGTGAAACCCAAAATCAAGATAGGCACTACATATGAAACTATTAGGCACTACAGGATGGCATAATAGGCACTACATAT
>JBBSXY010000065.1:0-3639 GCA_038045525.1 Nanobdellota archaeon
TTTCTCCTAAAAAAGATGTCAAAATTGTCTTTCATCTTTGGACGTGTGTATTTTAAAGTATATATCCCATAAGTGGTGTGCTTTTAAACCTTTTGGAAGATGGTATTTCGTAATGTTTATTAACGAAAATAAGTAATGAAAGGCATGCCACGAAGACAAAAAAAGACAAAAGCAGAAATTTCTGCAGAGCAATTTTTTCCTGTAGAGCCAAAAGACGTCAGGTATGCTGTAGAAAAAGCTTACAAAGAGCCCGATTTAAAATCATTGGTGAAGATAGAAAAAGAGGGAGAGGCTATTCTTAAAAAAACACCCAAAATCCGCCCAGTAAAAAAGAAACCTGTAAGAGGTGGAGCTAAAGAAACAAGTAAAACAAAATCAGAGTATATTCCGCAAAAAATAACCTTGGTTCCAGATGGCTATGAATTAGTCATCACCGAAAAACCACAGGCAGCATTAAAAATCGCTTCTGCCTTAGGAAAAGCTGCTCAAAGAAACATTGGAAACGTTCCCTATTACGAAGTAGACAGGAAAGGGAAAAGAATTATCGTTGCATGTGCCGTAGGGCATTTGTTTACTCTCACACAAAAAACACCAAACTCAGGCATTCCTGTATTTGATATAATCTGGGTTCCGAATTACATGGCAAGAAAAGGGGATTTCAGCAAAAAGTATTATGACGTTCTTCTGCGCCTGGTAAAAAATGCAGGTTCTCTCACTGTTGCAACAGATTATGATATAGAAGGCGAGGTCATCGGGTTAAATGTTGTGAGATTTATTGCAGGGCAGAAAGATGCTTCAAGAATGAAATTTTCAACCCTGACAGAAAAAGAGCTAAATGATTCTTACGAAAAAAAATCTTCAACACTTGACTGGGGCCAGGCAATTGCAGGAGAAACAAGGCATTATCTGGATTGGTTCTATGGGATAAATCTTTCAAGAGCTTTGATGAATGCTTTAAAGGCTATCGGAAAATTCAAAATAATGTCCATAGGAAGAGTCCAGGGTCCTACTCTTAATCTAATAGTAAAAAAAGAAAAAGCCATCCTGGCATTTAAGCCACAACCTTATTGGCAGGTTTTTATCACCTTAGACCAATACCCAAAACTGGAATTAATTCATAACCGGGACATTTTCAAGAAGTCTGAACTCTCGGGATTTCAGCAACTTAGCGGAAAAATTGCCGGTGTTGAAACTTCAGAAAAACAGCAGGCTATTCCACCAAATCCTCCTTTCAATCTTACAACCCTTCAGACAGAAGCGTACAGGCTTTTTGGAATTAATCCTGGAAAAACTCTCCAGTTAGCGCAGAGCCTTTACCTTGCAGGGCTTATTTCTTACCCAAGAACATCGAGTCAGAAACTTCCCCCCTCTATAAATTACAGAGAAATTCTAAGAAAGCTTGCAATAAGATACAAGGCTGAAAAATTCCTCAAAAGAGACAGGCCTGTTGAGGGAAAAAAGACAGATCCTGCCCATCCTTCGATATACCCTACAGGACAAGGTGAAATCAGCAACATCAGCGAAGATGAAAGAAAAGTCTATGATCTCATAGTCAAGCGATTCCTTTCCTTATTCTGTGAAGATGCTGTTCTTGAAAACAAAACCATCAGTGCAAAAGTCGATGGATTAATATTCAATGCAAGAGGCTCTACCATAACAAACAAGGGCTGGCTGAACATTTACCCTATAAAATTTCAGGAAAATGAAATCCCTGATATAAATGGAAGAGTAAAGATTTCTGATTCAAGGATAGAAGAAAAAGAAACTCAGCCTCCGAGAAGATTTTCCCCTGCTAGCCTTGTCTCTGAACTTGAAAAAAGAAACCTTGGAACAAAGGCAACAAGAGCAAATATCTTGGAAACTCTCTATGACAGAGGATACATCAATGGCCAGAGTATAAAAGCTACTCCACTGGGAATTTCTCTGATAGAGACTATGGAGAAACATAGCCCGATAATAATCGACGAGGCTCTGACGAGGAAATTTGAAAAAGAGATGGATGAAATTCAAAAAATGAAAAGGGGGCAGACAGAAAAAGAAGAGAAAGTAATCGCAGAAGCAAAAACCACAATAACAAAAATTTCAGAACAATTCAAGGCACAGGAAAAAGAAATAGGTAACGAACTTGCAGGAGCAAATGAAAAACTCTGGCAACAGCAGAGAGAGGAAAACAAGCTTAACCTTTGTCCAGCTTGTAAAAAAGGAAACTTGCAGATTCTGTATTCCAAGAAAACAGGAAAGAGTTTCATCGGCTGCACAAATTATCCTGAATGCAAAAACACTTATTCCCTGCCACCAAATTCATTAATAAAAAAAGCAAATGAAGTCTGCCAGGAATGCGGCTTTCCCAAACTGGTTTCAATAAGAAAAGGAAGAAAACCATGGGTTTTCTGCTTCAATAAGGACTGCCTGACCAACAAGGAGAGGATTGAGGCTTATAGGAAAAAGCAACAAGAAAAGCAGGAATCTGAATAATTTTAAAGTAGTTACAAAAGCAAAAATTTATAAGGTAAGGTTTATGGTTTAAGGACATGGGAAAAACATTGGCAACACTTGCTTTGCTTGGAACTTTGTCTTTAAGTGGAATTGGATGCTCTTCCTTTAATGAAAGAACAGCAAGAGAAACATCAGATACTCTTTATGAAGATGCAATAGTATATGCAAAAGTAGATCCACCTTCTAGACATGGTAGTGGTGCAGGATCAAGTATTGATATTACTGATGAGGGGATTTTAGGAGTTGCTCTTGTTAATGTTGATATTCCTAAAAAGTATGCAATAGTTTTCAAATGCGAGCATGGGAAGTTTATGGTTTGGGGAACAGATAGTAAACGTAAAGAATTATGGGAGAGGTTTAACGAGGGAGATAGCGTAACTGTATCATACAAAGAAATTTATAGATCTACTTACAAAGATACAGATGGGGATGGAAAACGAGAACTTATTAATAGAAGTTTAGTTGGTAATTATTTCTTAGACGCACAATTAAAACATAAAAATTAAAACCACTTCCCAAGCGTAGTCTGGGTCTTTATGTTTTCCAGGATTTTGCTTTTCTTCAGGATTTTCGAGGAGTCATAACCAAACTTAATCATGCCGACCTTTCTAGAACCCTCTATTAATTCTTTTTTATCTTGAAATATAAGAGGTTTTCTATCCAAGGTTTTTTTCATAGCTTCCCGGCATACCCATACGCCGAGGGCAGCCCAGTAGCTTGGCAATTCAATGCGTATCGCAAGAACAGAAGCCTGCTTCTTTTCTTTTTCCAGGTACTCAAGGATAGGAAGCCTTGCGGCATAATAGCCTCCTGCTGTGTTGCTTGCATAGTTTTTTCTTCCATAGAAATCTTCCATGTCTGTGGAAGCTTTTATCTCATTTCCTGGATTCCAAGAGCTTCCTGGGAGATAAAGCTCAAATAACTCATAAGAAAAAAGATTCGGAAAAAGCATTATAAGATAGCAGTTTCCCATGAATTCTCCGAAGAAAAGTTCATGATTCTCAATCCATGGATAATCCCTTATTTTTTCAAGTAGTTTCTTTCCTATCATATCGTCTGTGGCAGTTATGCTCCATCGTGTAGGAACAAGTTTTCTGTCTTTTTTCAGGCCAAGAACTCCAACAGAGAGAACTTTGCTCAGCG
>JBBSXY010000066.1:0-1111 GCA_038045525.1 Nanobdellota archaeon
ATATAGAACCAGTAATAAAGCCAAAACCTCTGACAATAGAAAAATATTTTGATAGTGACACCTACAGATTTTTTGTATTCTTAAGGTCTTATTCAAGATGGCTTGATAATAAAAATAGAAGAGAGACATGGGAAGAAGTAGTAGATAGATATATGGGATTTATGAAAGAGAATCTTGGCAGTAAGTTGCCAGATTCTGATTATCAGATAATTAAAGATGCTATTCTTTATCAAAAAGTTATGCCATCTATGCGTCTTTTATGGGCTTCTGGTGATGCCGTTAGAAAGAATAATTCTTCTTCTTTTAACTGTACCTATACGGCCATAGATGATTTAAAAAGATTCTCTGAAATATTATTTTTACTTTGTTCAGGAGCAGGGGTAGGATTTAGTGTTGAAGAAAAAGCTATTTCTAAACTGCCAGTTATTAAAAAACAAATTGAACCAAGAACAGTTTGGAATCACGTTATTGGTGATTCTCGTGAGGGTTGGGCTGATGCATTAAACCTAGGAATGAATATTTGGTATGGTGGAAATGATGTTGTTTTTGACTTTTCTAAAATAAGACCACAAGGTTCTAGGTTAAAAACATTTGGTGGTAGAGCAAGTGGGCCTGAACCATTGAAAGATTTATTATTGTTTACTAAAAATATAATCTTAAATGCTCAAGAAAGAAAATTAAGACCCATTGAAGTTCATGATATAGTTACTAAAATAGCAGAGATAGTTGTTGCTGGCGGGACTAGACGTTCTAGTGAGATTAGTTTATCAGACTTAAATAATGAAGAGATGCGAAAGGCAAAAGATGGTAACTTTTATGAATTATATAGAAATAGAACAATGGCTAATAATAGTGCCGTTTATAATAGCAAACCATCGCAACAAGAATTTGTTGATGAGTGGCTTAATTTGATGAAATCTGGTTCTGGAGAGAGAGGAATATTCAATCGCTATGGGGCATTAAAGATGATGCCTGTTAGAAGAAAGAAAATAACTAAGAAAGAAGTTGGTGAACTTATGGGCGTGAACCCATGTTCAGAAATATTTTTAAGGTCACAACAAATGTGTAATCTTACATCTGTAGTTTGTAGAGAAGACGATACTTTAGAAAC
>JBBSXY010000067.1:0-2270 GCA_038045525.1 Nanobdellota archaeon
AAAACTAAGGCATGCGGGCAAGCAATAACAAGCACTGTTGCAGTCCGTTCAATGGCAAAAGCCAAGTCTTTGCCAGCCATTATCCAAGCAAAAAAAGATATAATACCGATTGAAATTGCGCCAATTGTAAGCCAAAAGGCAGCCTTGTCGGCCAGCGCCTGGGTTTTTGATTTTGACGCTTGCGCCTGTTTTACAAGATTGATTACTTTATTTAGATATGAGTTGCTTCCGACACCCTTAACTTCAACTTGAAGCGAACCGTCTTCATTTACCGCACCCCCAATAACCTTATCGCCTTTGGCCTTTGAAACCGGTTTTGACTCGCCGGTTAACATTGATTCGTTTACAAAACTTTGACCCTCTATAACCAAACCATCAGTAGGAATCTTTTCTCCTGGCTTTATTAAAATAATATCGCCGTCTTTCAATTCGTTTGTTTTTATTTCAATAATGTCTTTCCCTTTTAGCAGACGCGCATTATCTGGTATGAGAGCTGAAAGTTTTTCAAGAGCTTTTGATGCTCCCATTACAGACTTCATTTCTATCCAATGCCCCAAAAGCATGATGTCAATCAAGGTGGCAAGTTCCCAGAAAAATATTTCTCCTTTTAAGCCGAAAACTACAGCAGAGCTGTAAAAATATGCAACGCCAATAGCTAAGCTTATCAACGTCATCATTCCCACTGCTTTGTCTTTTATTTCATTGAAAGCGCCAATTAAAAACGGCCATCCGCCGTAGAAAAATATAAAAGAAGATATCAAAAACACTACGAATCTATCACCGCCGAAAGATAATGAAAACCTAAAAAGCTGCTGGAAAAATGGTGAGAGGATAATAATCGGAACAGTTAAAACCAAAGATATATAAAATCTCTTACTGAACATTTCTATTGAATGCCCTGTGTGCTTATTATGGCCTTCGCGTTCTTTCCGGCTGTAATTCATTTGATGATGCTCTTGGCGCATCTGATGGTTTTCATGTTCCATAATTTAATTTTAGCAAAAAAGTGTTGATTAATAAATAGCCTATCGACTGCCTGGGTCTGGACTATGTTGCAGCATCGCGTCATTCTGCACAAACAGCAAAATTGTAATCAAAAAGAAAATCTGAATGTGGAACAAAATCAGTAGAAGCAAAAACAGGTCATTTTACGAACAAAACAGAACTTTTAGGCTCTGTTCGTTCACAGTGGCGCGTCTTTACGACGAAGTTAGAACCTTTTTTGTAGAAAATTCCTGAAATTGCCCGCCCCGCCAGCTGGCGGGGCGGGCAGAAACAAAACCAAAAAAATCAGCTCGCGGGCAAAAAAATTTACTTTGGGGTGTGGGGCAAAAGGAAATTTTTTGCGCCCTCGCTTTCGCCCGAAAAATTTTAAAGTTAGAATATAAAAGTTAAATTATTTCGTAAATTTTAAAGTTGAAATTATTGTATTAAGAGACGAATCTACATTCTTGATGACTTGGAGGTTTTCGTCATTTGAAACATATTCAGATTGCTCATTGAGCCAAATCGGCGATTTTTCGGTACCGCGAGATTCGTAGGAAATAGCTATAGCTACAAGTTTATTTTTAACTGGAATAACAACCTGATGACTATATGTACAAACACCATAAGCAGGAACCATAAATCCCCAATAACAAATAATACTTTTTACTTCAACAGCTTGAATACTATCTATCACAACATCCTTTTTTTCATACAAAAAAGTTTTAGTTGTAATTTTTGCATCTGTACTATTCTCGGGAGTTAAATTATCTAAATAATTTTTTTCAACAATTTGCGAGGTTAGTAATCCTAATGTGCCAAAAAGTGAAAGTAAATTTTCATATTTTCTCCCATCACGAAAACTATTTGGGAAGTCAAATTTAAAACCATATACACCATTTTTATATGTTAGCCGACCAGACGATGAACGAGAGATGCTATTGGTGGTAGGTATGAATTTAAACGTAGAAGATATGGCTTTATACACAGATTCATAGTTTTGATTACTTAAAATCAATTTATGAACAAACCCAAGTGAATCAGTTCCTAAATCGTTTCCTGACAACACTTTTTGCTTTGCGAACGGTTTATCACAGTTTAAATAAGTATCTTCAGATTTTGGATCGCAGGTTATCAAAAAAATCGGAAGTTCGGGTATATTGCCCGTAACCATTCCTTTTTCTTCTCCGGGTATGCACCCTCCATTTTTACCGGTATTTGAGTTAACTGAGCTATTATTTTGCATTTCTGGCGGACTAAAAGAAATTTCCCCACTATCGTACATA
>JBBSXY010000068.1:0-1216 GCA_038045525.1 Nanobdellota archaeon
TGGTTTGAGCTTGTTCAATACGGGCAAATTGAATCAGTAGGATTGCGAGAAGATTATCTTGTATCTTCAGAAATTGAAAGAGAAGCAAATGAAATTAGAGAAAGATGCAGTCTCTCTGAAGAAGATTATAATTATTTAAGAAACATTGGTCAAAAAGTTCGTTGGAGCGATAGATAATCCCAAAAGTGCTGTTAAAAATATTCATTCTGGAAGAGACAAATATTTTTAAAGAACAGAATTCTTAATCTTTCATTATATTAATTTATTCTTTCGGGGGATTGAATAAATTAATGTGTGTGAACTTTTTCTTTGGTGATAGTTGGAAGTGTGTCAGCTATTTAAATCTTTCGTGAAAAACGAAAGAAGAAGAGTTGATTTTAACTTCTGACAAAAACATAGAAATGTAAGGAGGTAAAAAGAAAAAAAGATGGTATTAGATTTTGCAAGAGAAGCAATAGATAATGTTGCAACTCACAGCATCAACTTTGATGATCTTAAAGCCGGAAAGGCAAACATAAAAGTCGTCGGAGTTGGAGGCTGTGGAACCAACATGGTCACATGGCTTTTCAATAAAGGAATTGAAGGAGCTACTGTTTATGCGGCAAATACAGATGCTTTGCACTTAAGTGTTGCTAAGGCTGATGAAAAACTTCTTCTTGGTAAAGAACTTACAAGAGGTCTTGGAGCAGGCGGAAAGCCCAAAATTGGCAGAGAAGCAGCAAAAGAAGCAATAATTGATCTTAAGAAAGCTGTTTCAGGAGCTGATATGGTTTTCGTTCTTTCAGGACTTGGAGGAGGAACAGGAACAGGCGCAGCACCAGTTATTGCGCAACTAGCTAAGGAAACAGGGTCTGTAGTTATTGGCGTTGTTACGATGCCTTTTGAATCTGAAAAAGCAAGAATAGAAAAGGCAGAGTGGGGCCTTCAGGAACTCAGAGAAGTCACAGATACATGTATTGTTCTTGACAATAATAGGCTTGTAGACATTGCAGGGCAGCTTCCAATAGAGCATGCCTTTGCAGTTGCAAACGAGCTTGTTTCAACAATGATAAAAGGAATTGTCGAGACAATAACACTGCCAAGCCTCATCAATCTTGACTATGCAGACGTATCTGCAATCATGAAAGGTGGCGGAGTTGCAGTCATTGGTATCGGAGAAGATGATTCCTCAGATCGTGTCAGTCAGGCTGTCAGGCAAGCCCTTACACATCCTCTA
>JBBSXY010000069.1:0-1121 GCA_038045525.1 Nanobdellota archaeon
GCGCATTTCTCTGGCTCCAAATTCTGGCTTATAAGAAAGCTCAGCAATTTTTTCTTTAAGGTGGTCCGTAATTTCAAATTCAATTTCTTTTTCTTCAAGATTTTTCTTTAAACTGCCCAGCATTAATTGCGCGATGTCTAAAAGATTTTCTTTTGTTAAAGGATGAAAAATTACTACGGCGTCAAAACGGTTGATAAGTTCTGGCTTGAAAATTCTTTTTTCAAAAAGTTCGTTTATAAGTTTTTGTTTTTCCATTGCTACGCCAGATTCGACTTCCTTAAATATTGTTTCTGCCGCGGCGTTAGAAGTGCAAATAATTATTGTATTTGTAAAAAGCACTTTTCTGCTCTGCCCGTCTGTAATATAACCCTCGTCAAAAACCTGCAAAAATAAATTTAAAATATTTGGATGTGCTTTTTCAATTTCGTCCAGTAAAACCAAAGAAAAAGGGTTTTCTCTGACAGACGTTGTTAAAAGCCCCTGCATTTCAACCGGAGATACAGCTCCAATTAATCTTGGAATGTCTGAAACTTGTTGAAATTCTGACATATCAATTCTTATCATTTTATCCTCTGCGCCAAAATAAATTTGCGCCAATGCTTTTGATGTTTCTGTTTTTCCAACTCCGGTTGGCCCCAAAAACAAAAAGGTTCCCATTGGCCGTTTTTTTGAGGCAATACCGGCTCGCGCCCTTCTCATTGCAATTGAAACTTCTTTTACAGCTTCTGCCTGGTTGACTATTCTCTGGTGTATTAAATTTTCTAAATTCAGTAAAACTTCTTTTTCTTTAAATTCCATTTTTCCTACAGGAATTTCTGTTTTGTCAGAAATAATTTTTGCCACATGGTGAGGCATGACTATCTTCTCTTTCCGCGACAAAACATAAATAACAACTTCTTCTAAAGCATCAAGCGCTTTTTTAGGAAACGGAACGCTTGGAAAATATCGGCCGGTTAAATTAACTATTTCTCTTATTGAGGGATACAAAATTAAAATTTTATGCTTTTGTTCAAGCTCTAAAGCATAATTTTGCGCAATTCTAATTGTTTCCTGGTCTGAAACTTCCGGTACCTCAACTTTTCTAAAAAATTGCAGAAATGAAGAATTTTGCTCAATTTTTT
>JBBSXY010000070.1:0-2847 GCA_038045525.1 Nanobdellota archaeon
ACAAAGGCATTTTTAGATCCTTCTCCAGCTTTAATAATATACATAGGGTGATTATTCTCAGATTTGCCCGCTTCTCTTATCTCAAACCCATATCTTTTTGATAGCTCAAAAGCCCTCTTGTCTAACTCTTCAAGTGTAAGAAAAGCATAATAGTCTTCTACTTTGCTCAAAACATCATTAGTGTTCATACAAATTTAGCAAGTTTATAATATAAAAATTGTTGTATTCTTCTGTGGATCATTTCTAAGAATTATAATTTTATCCTGTAATCTTCTGCTGTTTTCGGGTTTTTCTCGTGTTGGTCCATCTTGCCTTTTGCAAGGCAGTCATAGCAAACATGAACTGTTCCGTCTTTATCCCTGATTCTTCTTTTTCCCTTGCATTTCTTGCATTCGGCTTCACTTTCCATTAATTTTACAGGTGTTTTGCATATTTAAGCATTATTAGGATTTAAGACATGGATAACCAACAGTAAATTTAAATATCCCTGCCTCTTAGGTAAACCATGGCGGATGAAAAAGAAATCGGAAGAATTTCAGGTTACTTTAGCCATGTCGGGGTTGCTGCCATAAAGCTTTCCTCTGGCTTAAAGGTTGGAGACAAGGTTCATATAAAGGGCCACACGACTGACTTGGAGGTCAAGGTCGGAAGCATGCAGATAGAGAAGAACTCTGTCAAAACAGCAAAGAAAGGCGACCACATAGGCATAAAAGTCCCTGGAAAAGTCAGGCCCAACGATGCCGTCTTCCTTGCGAAGTAAGCCTGATTTTTTTCTAAAGAAGAAAGAATTTTTGATGTAAATATGCCTATATAAATATAAAAACAATTAAGATTAAATTAAAATGTGTAACACTAACAAAAATTTAAATATCAATCTTCTTCTCATTAAAATACAAAAGCCCCGATAGTTCAGAGGTCTTTAATGACAATAACTCCGGAGCAAAGCCCCGATAGTTCAGAGGCCAAGAATGCTGCCTTCTCAAGGCGGTGACCCGGGTTCGAATCCCGGTCGGGGCGTTGAAATTTAAATATGGATACCAAAAGAGCCATAAATCAATTAAATGAGCTTTCTAAGCTTGGAAGGCCCATGCGTCTGGCTGCTGAAAACTGGAAAAATGACTATGAAATTCTTATATCAACAATTCTTTCTGCGAGAACCAGGGACGAGACAACAATTCCTGTAGCAGAAAAATTATTTGAAAAATACAAGAATCCCCAGAAGCTGGCTAAAGGAAAGATAAATGATATCAGCAAGATAATAAGGCCTGTAAACTTTTATAAGACCAAGGCTAAGAACATCATTAAATGCTCCCAATGTCTGGTTAAAAATTTCAAAGGTAAAGTTCCTCATGATTTTGAGGCGCTGCTTTCGCTTTCTGGTGTTGGAAGAAAGACTGCAAATGTTTTTTTAGCCGAACAGGGAAAAAGTGCTATAGGAGTAGACACACATGTTTTTTATATCTCAAGAAAGCTTGGCTGGGCAAGGAATAAAAACCCCCATAAAGTAGAGGAAGAACTAAGGAAGTTATTTCCTAAAAAATACTGGAACAAAATTAATTCAACTCTTGTGCGTTTTGGAAAAACCCATAATGGCAGGAAACAAAAAGATGAAATCCTGTGGAAAATAAAAGGAATAAAATGACATTTGAATCGGTTATTAAGCTTGTTGAAGATTTAAAGCAAAAACCTGTAAAGAGCATTATAGATGCCAGAATGGAGGATTTTGCAGGATTAGGAAAAAAATCAGATAATGATACTTTCAAGGAGCTCTGCTTCTGCCTTCTTACTGCAAATTTCAATGCGCGAGGCGGAATAAAAATACAGAAGGAAATTGGAGACGGTTTCTTGCATTTATCTGAGAAACAGTTATCTGAATTATTGACTCGTTTGGGACATAGGTTTCCAAATTCAAGGGCAAAGTTTATCATTGAAGCAAGGGAAAACTTCAAAAAAATAAACCTTAGAGATGAAAATATCAGGGAATCTCTTGTTAAAAACATAAAGGGCCTCGGAATGAAAGAAGCGTCTCATTTCCTGCGCAATATAGGTTTCAGTAATTATGCAATAATAGATTTTCATATAATTGATTTTCTTGTTAGAAACGGATTAACTGAAAAGCCAAAAACACTGACAGAAAAAAAATATCTTGAAATTGAGTCTGTTCTGGAAAAAATTGCTGAAAAAACAAATCTGAGCCTCGGGGAGATTGATTTATACCTGTGGTATCTGGAAACAGGAAAGGTCCTGAAGTGATTAGAATATGGTTTACAAAATCTTAAAAATTAAAGAAAGAAATATAGAATATATTTCTAAAATAATGCAAAAAAGATGGGATCTAGACAAAAATGTTGCAGATTTTGATGCAAAAAAGTATCTAATGAGTAATAAAGAAAAAGCAGGATGGATAATTCTTAATAATAAAACCCCTATAGGCTGCGGATTATTTGATTATTATAATTCAGATGTTTCTGAGAAGCATCACCCTTGGCTTTTGCTCTTGTGGATTGAACCAAATCACAGGGGGCATAAGTTAGGTATTCAATTAACCAAGAAAAGAATGTCGTATGCAAAAAGGCATGGATATAAAATTGTTTACTTAGATACTACGGAGGCTGAAAAATATCATGAAAAATTAGGGTGGAAAAAAATAGATGAGATAAATTATCATGGAGAAAAAGATATAATAATGAAATTTAATTTATCTAAAAAATTCCCTCAAGAAAAGCTTAAAAACTAATTTTTATTCAAGATTTTATGAAACGCTCAAGCAGAAGATGGAAGAAAAAACGGCAGATGCGGTGGAAATGGCAGAGAAAGCGCCTTAGAAAGGAAAAACACAAGAGAAAA
>JBBSXY010000070.1:2947-23609 GCA_038045525.1 Nanobdellota archaeon
ACAACAATATTTATAAGCCAGACATTCTTAGAAAATTATGCCTTGCACCAAAGGTAAAGTTGGTGTGACAAATTGAATAAATTTGTCCTTAAATAACATATAAAATGGCTTCTGAAATCTGGACAGAAAAATACAGACCTTTAAAATTCTCAGAAATTGTCGGACAGGATAATACGGTCAAGAAAGTCGAATCCCTCACGAATTCCCTTAACATACCTCATCTCCTTTTTGCAGGGCCGGCAGGAACAGGCAAGTCAACTCTGGCTTTGGTAATTGTCAAGGAAATTTTTGGTAAATACTGGCATGAAAATTATCTGGAACTCAATGCCTCTGATGAGCGCGGGATTAATGTTGTAAGGGAGAAAGTCAAAAATTTTGCGAGGACAAAGTCTATAGGAAACGTCCCTTTCAAAATAATCTTTCTGGATGAAGCCGATGCCCTGACCCCTGAAGCGCAGCAGGCCCTGAGGAGAACTATGGAGAATTATTCGACGACATGCAGATTCATCCTTTCCTGCAATTATTCCACCAAAGTCATAGACCCCATACAATCTCGTTGTGCAATTTTTAGGTTCAAGATTCTGGAAAAAAAAGACATAGAAAAAGTAATAAAAAAAATAGCAGAGGGGGAAAAATTAACAATAAACCCTGATGCCCTTGAGATAATTTATGAGGGAAGCGAGGGAGACTGCAGAAGAATGATAAACATCCTGCAATCAACAGCATCCATATCTCCGTCAATAAATTATGACCTTGTATCAACTATTATTTCCAGCGCAAAGCCAAAAGATATACGGGTTGTATTAGACTATGCAATCTCTGGAGATTTCCAGAAATCAAGAGAGAAACTCCTGGATGTGATGCTCAGGGAGAGCATTTCCGGTCAGGATGTGATAAAATCTGTCCAGAAAGAAATCTGGAATCTCCCGGTAGAGCCTGAAATAAAGGTGAAGCTTATAGAAAAAACAGGCGAGGCAGAGTTCAGAATGGTTGAGGGCTCTGACCCATTCATTCAGTTGCAGTCTCTGCTTGCTAGTTTTGTGCTTGCGGGCTTGGGGAAGTAAGAGTAAAATGGAAGTGAGATATGATTCTGATCAGGATTTGACATTAATATTAGCTAAAGAAGAAGAAATATTGTTAATAAGAGAGCAAACAGGGGATTTTTTTAATAATCCACTAAAGGGAGTTTGTAAAACGCTGGAAGCTTATGTATTTTTAGCCTATAGTTTGGATAAAAGTAATATTTTAACAAGTAATATTTTAACAAGCGCGAAGAATATGGAGGGTCTAGGAAAAATACTTATTCCTGATCCTGCTTTAAGAGGACACCCATGGCTGATAAATTTATCTGATGAAGGAATAAAACATTTGAGGAGCGGCTGGGATTATGGGATAAGATATAATGGCTCAAATAAATTATTCATTAAGGGATTGAATTAAAATGGCAGAAATAACCTGGACAGAAAAATACAGACCAAAGAATTTTTCAGAGATGGAGGGCCAGGAACAGGCTGTTTTTTTTCTGAAAGAGTTCTTGAAAAAATTCGGTAGAGGGGGCGGAAACAGGGCTGTGATAATCTACGGGCCTCCTGGAACAGGGAAAACAAGCCTCGCATATGCTACTGCAGATGAAAATAAAGCAGAGCTTTTTGAATTGAATGCTTCTGATCTCAGGAACAGGGAAAAACTCTTGGAGATATTAAAGCCTGCAACAGAGCAAAAATCCCTGACAAAAAAGAACAAGATAATTCTCGTTGACGAAGTTGACGGGATTTCAGAAACAGACAAAGGAGGCCTCCTTGAGCTCCTCGCCTTGGTGGAATCTTCCGCATATCCGATGATAATCACTGCAAATGACATCTGGAACAGGAAGTTTACCGGCCTGAGAAAAAAATCAGACCTCATTCAGTTAAAAGAGATAGACTACAAAACGATAAAAAACGCCATGATATCAATCCTGAGAAAAGAAAAAAAATTCCTTGATATAGATGTCCTTACAAATATCGCCGTAAAGGCCCGCGGAGACTTAAGGGCTGCAATAAATGACCTACAGACGGCTTCAGGCATGCCAAAACCAGAGGAAATAATCTTCGATGAAAGAAACAAGGGTATGGATATTTTCTCTGCCTTGAGGATGATTTTCAAGGGAAAGCCGACAGAAAGCATGTTGCAGCTTTTTGATTCTGTGAATATGCCTTTGGAAGAGATAATGCTATGGGTTGAAGAAAATCTTCCAATAGAGTATTCCGGAGAAGAGCTTGCAAAAGCAATAGATATATTGAGCAGGGTGGATATCTTCAAAAAAAGGATTTACAGGCAGCAGTACTGGCGTTTTCTCATTTATGAAAATGCATTGTTGAGTTATGGTATTTCCAGCTCAAAAAAGAATATCAAAACAGGATTTACAAGCTATAAAAAGCCAACAAGAATTTTGAAGATATGGCTCAGCAATAAGAGGATAGAAAAAAAGAAGGCCATTGCAGCCAAATATGCACAATATGTCCACATAGGGGAAAAAAGAGCACTGGCCGAGTTTGCAATGATAAAACCCTTCCTCTTAAAGCCAGAAATTCAGAAAGAACTCAGGCTTTCTGAAGAAGAAGTGGAGTATCTTCAAAACCACTAGAAGTAATTTTATAAACATCTTCCGCTTTTTCTTAAGATGTATAAATTAAAGGAGGTAATGTAAAGGACTTGATTCAGCCTTAAAGGAGGTTGAATGTCAAGGAACCTTGGTTCCTTACAATGGCTTATGACATTGTTGTTGGCAGGGAGGCTTCGGATAAAAAAGCTTTTGGTGACCGCGGTCTCTTATATCTTGGAAAAGGATATGTCCGCATGGGGCAATACACTTCTCTTAGCAACAAAATTTTTATGGATATGGCAAGAAGCCATGTCGTTCTTGTGGCTGGGAAGAGGGGCTCTGGAAAGTGCCTTCATGGAGATACATTAATAACATTAGCAGATGGTTCTCAAATTCCTATAAAAGAACTGAAAAATAACAAAGAAAAAGTACTATCATTAAACAACAATTTCAAAATAGAAAACTCTGAAAAATCAGAATTTTTCTCAAGAGAAATAACTAAACTCTTAAAGATAAAGCTTAAGAGTGGAAAAGAAATAAAACTTACTCCTGAACACCCGTTGTTAACAATTAAAGGATGGAAACCCGCCAAAGAGTTAACTATTAGCAGCAGAATAGCAACTCCAAGAAAACTCCCGGTTTTTGGCAATAAAGAAATGCCAGAGCAGGAAATAAAACTGCTTGCTTATTTGTTGGCAGAAGGGCATACTAAGAAGGTGGTTTTATTCGCAAATTCGGATGAAAAAATAGTGGATGATTTTAAGAATTCGTTAAAAGAATTTGATTCATCGTTAGAATTACTTAAAGAAAAAGAGAACCATTATAGAATTTCTTCACCAAAGTGGATAAATAAAATTTTAAGTCATAATAAAGAGAGAAATGAAAGGGGGCAATTTCTCAAGGGAAAAAAGAATATTTATGAAAAAAGAAGCATAAGGAAATTGATTGAAAGAGAAGAGATGTTTGGTCTTTTAGCTACGAAAAAATATCTTTCTCAAAACATAATGAAACTAAAAAAGGAAAATCTCTCTTTATTCTTAAATAGGTTGTTTAGTTGCGATGGAAGTATCTATTGTAAAAAAACTCAAACAGGAAAAACGTGGCAGGTATCATATGCTTCTTCATCAGAAAGAATGATAAAGCAAATTCAAAATTTATTGTTAAGATTTGGAATATTGTCAAGGTTAAGGAATAAATTAATAAAGCTTAATAATAAAGAATTCGAATCTTTTGAGCTTGTTCTAAATGCAGAAAATGTTCTAAAATTCATCAATGAAATAGGGTTTTTTGGGGAAAAAGAGAAAAGAGAACTCGAGGCAAAATATCATATAAACTCCATTGAAAGAAATCCAAATATTGATACTATTCCTAAAGAAATATGGGAAACATATAGGCCTAAAAATTGGGCAGAAATTGGAAGACAGCTTGGATATAAATATCCAAAATCTATGCGTGAAAGAATTTTTTATTCACCATCTAGACAAACACTTTTACAAATCGCAAAGGCAGAGCAGAGTAATCCTCTCCATTTATTAGCAACATCTGACATATTCTGGGATGAAATAGTATCGATGGAAATTTTAGAGGGTAGTTTTACAGTTTATGACATTTGCGTTCCTGAAAACCATAACTTCATAGCCAATGATATAATAGTCCACAACAGCTACACTCTTGGAGTCATCGCAGAAGAGCTTTCATCTCTTCCAAAAGAAATCAGAGAGAACGTATGTTCCCTGATATTTGACACGATGGGAATATACTGGACTATGAAATTTAAAAATGAAAAAGATAAAGAGCTTTTGCAGGAATGGGGCCTGAAGCAAAAGAACCTCCCTGTAAAGATTTTTGTTCCATTCGGCCATTATGATTCATATCTGGAAAAAGGGATTCCTGCAGACGATTCTTTTGCTTTGGATGTGGCAGAATTAGCAGCTGAGGACTGGATTCTTACCTTTGGGCTTGGCATTGTTAATCCTGTCTCTGTTCTCATACAAAGGACTATTACAAAGCTAAAAGAGCAGGGAGATTATGATTTAGACGACGTTCTTGATTCATTGGGAAAAGACGATAAAACTCCTTCTGAGACAAGAGATGCCGCAACTGGTTTATTCGAGGCAGCCGATACCTGGGGCATATTTGCAAAAAAAGACATGGAAGCCACAAAGGTTGAAAATCTGATAAGCGCAGGAACAACCACTATCCTAGATTTAAGCGTCTACAATGCTGTCGGAGCCTTTAACATAAGGGCTCTGGCAATAAGCCTTATCTCAAGAAAAATATTCAACCAAAGAATGGCTTCAAGAAAAGAAGAAGAAATTGATTCTGTTTCCCGCGGCCTTGAATACCTTTCAGGAGAACTGAAGAGAGAAAATCCTTTGGTCTGGATATTCATTGATGAAGCTCACGAATTCCTGCCTCTTTCAGAAAAAACAGCTGCAACAGATGCCCTGATTCAGCTTCTTAGAGAGGGAAGGCAGCCGGGAATTTCCCTTGTTTTGGCTACCCAGCAGCCAGGCCAAATCCATCGTGACGTAATGACTCAGTCAGATGTGGTGATAGCCCATCGTGTGACCTCTAAGCCGGACGTTGAGGCACTTAATTACATAATGCAGTCCTACCTACTGGAAAGCATAAAAAAACAGATGGACGACCTTCCAAGTTTGAAGGGAAGTGCGATTATTCTAGATGATAATTCAGAGAGAATTTATTCAATACGAGTGCGTCCCAGATTTACATGGCATGGCGGAGAGGCTCCGACAGCTATCAGGGAAGAAAAAAGGCTTTAAAACCAAAACCACACCTTAAAGCACTTTGAAATCCACGCGAATTCTGTATTTGTAAGGGGCAATCTCACCGGCTTTTTTGACCTTCAATACCTTAATTCTCTTTTTATATTTTTTAGCCTCAAAACCTATTTTATCAACAACATCTTTTATTTCATCTTCTTTGCAAAAGTCATAATAAAAAACCGTGGTATTTTTTTTGCTTAACATGAATGCCTCTTCCAAAAAACTATCTTTAAGCTGCGGACGAGGCATGACAATAACGTCGAAATTTTCCCCTTCTTTTTTCAATTTTAAGGCAACCCTTTTAACATCACCCTGAATAACATAGACTTTATTTTTCACATTATTAAGTTCGGCATTAAGTTTTGCATATTTGCTGGCTTCCTTGCTGATTTCAACAGAATAAACCCTGTGGGCTTTTGAATTTCTTGCAATAACGATGGGATATGGGGCGACTCCTCCGAACATGACCAAAACTTCATTTCCTTTTTTTATTTTCTGTGCAATCTCTTTTCTCTCATTGCTCAGCCTCGGAGAGAAATAAACGCTGTCCATGTTAAACCTGAAAACACAGTCATTTTCTCTATAGACTGCCTCTTTTGTCTTTTCTCCTACAATCCATCTTGTTTTCTGTTTTCTGAGCCTGCCGGTAAATCCGCGGATTTTTTCTAAGACAGTTCTAACGGATTTGTTATCACGAAGTAATTTATTGGCAAAAAGTCTTTTACCTTTGACTCCAGTTTTATCCTTAAATTTGACCAAAGCTATATTTCCGAAAGCATCAAATGGAGTTTTCATTTTCATAGCATAAATAAAAAGAAATATGATTTAAAGGTTTGGGGTATGCTAAAATTCTGGTTCTGGGTTTGTTCAAAAAATTTTCTTTCTATCTGTCTAATAACTAGCCGCATTTATCTGTCTTGTTCTTGCAAATGTGGCAAGGAAATATATTATTCCTATAAGAAGAAGAACTATCTGGCCGACAAAAGTGTCTAGTGTGAAACTCCCCAGTATATTAAATCTTTCAAGAAATCCTGACCCAATGAATCCACTAGATGCAGCACCAATAATAATCATTACTGCCCCAAAAATCCATCTTCTAAGCCACTGGAATGGTGCTCCGATACTCCCCCTAATACCTCTTGTTACAATAGGAGTGAATAAAACTAACACACCAAGAATTATCACTGCGATAGGAAGCACATTAGAAGGAACAAATCCAAGAAACATGGCATCTAATGCAGCAAAAACAATCAAAGCCCCATAAAGAAAGGTGGTGATTTTTCCCATTTCAAATATAAGAAAAACCTCTTTATAAATATTATCACAAACTTGCCACAAGAAAGTTTATAAGAATAAATTCCCTACGTTAGTAATGAAAAAAGAGGTTTTCGTATTGTTATTCTTGGCATCTTTAACATTCCTGTTTTTAACAAAACCTGCCACCGCACAATTTTTTGATGGTTACGGGGACATTGGAGGATATGGTGGAAGGATTTCTCTTGCCGATTTCTTTGACAGCTTGGATCCTTCAACAGTTACCTATGGCCTTTTGTTCTTTATCTTCTTCACAGTTATTTTCCTTGTTCTTTCAAGAAGCAGTATTTTCAGAGGAAGAAGAACTCATTGGGGCGGGGAAGAACCAAACACAACGGCTGCAGGAGTTGTTTCTTTTGCCATATCCGCGCTGATAGTTTATTTCATGTACAGAAGCGGATATAATCTTGAATCTTATTTTTATGAGATGGGATTTTCAGTAGATGTGTTTTCCTTTTTAATGTTAGCTTTATTTGTGCTCATGACCTTCTTTTTGATAAAGAAATTTAAGTCTGCTGGATTTTTCATGATTTTAGGTCTTTTGCTTATGTTTATATCAATTGCTACAAACATTATATATGAAAAAGAAACTACTTTTGTTATTGGAGTTATTCTTTTTATTGTTGGGATATTCCTTGGAAAAAATACAAAAAAGTGGTGGAAAAAGAATATGAGGACTTATTAGAATCATACCCACTCTCCTAACGCTTTCTGCTTCTTTTTTTCCTTAACTTCTCTGAGTTTTTCCAGTTGTTTTTCGACTCTTTCCTCAGAGAAATCGTGTTTTTCAACAAGAATATGCTTTATTTTTTTCTCGTCTGCTTTCCCAAATCTAAAATCTGTATTAATAACTTTCGGCTTATGGAAAAGTTCAAAGATTTCCTGCCATTCAAACTTGTCTTTTTCCGACAGGCTCATGATTTGTTCTTCAACACTTTTGAATATTAAGACGGGTTGTTTGTATTTTTTTACAATTTCCAGGGCTTTTTTCTGCCCCACGCCAAGAACGCCTTTTGGATTGTAATCCGTGCCAACTAAAATTCCCAGGCATATCAGCTGGTCAAGATTTATTTCAAGCGAATTCAGAACCTTGTCCAGTTCTATCAGTTCTGGTCTAACCTCCTGCCATCCAGATACAATCTTCCTTTTTTTTGCAAGTCCCAGATTCCTGACAAGCCTTTTTGCTCCGAAAAGCAGGCTGTCATAATCTTGGCTGACAACGCCAAAGCTGTCTTTTACCCTGCTTAGGTAAGCTGCCTCAGCCTCTCCCTCTCCAGGAGCCTGAATAACAGCTATTCCCATCGCCTCCAGCAACTCCTTGCTTTCTTTCACCATCTCTGAATCCACTCTTATCAGAAGGGAGCTATAGCGCCTCATGCCCTCTATATCTTCTTCCTGCTTCGCCTCCCCATATTTTTCTCTTGCAAGTTCTCTGCTTTCTGACCTTATTTTATGTGTTCTTGCCTTTAATTCTGGCGGCTCGCCATCGAAAACATAAACCATCTTTATTCCTTCTGACAGAAGATTTACATTTCTATAAAAGATTCCTGAAAGATGGCTGGTCACCCTTTTCTTATTGTCCATAAGAGGAGTTCCATCGGGCTGCCTTATGGTTGAAATGAACTGATAGAGCATGTTATAGGCATCTACAAAAACGATCTTGTCTCTTAAATCCGAAATCTCAATTTCTTTTCTTGGAATTATCTCCCTGATATTTAGACCCATATTGATATATCCTCAAGCAAATATAAATAATTATGCTTCCCTAAAAAGATTTCTTGCTTCAAGGCATTTATCCCTAAAAGTGTAATGCACTATTTCATCGCTTGCTTCTGCACGATAATTGGGATTTTCCACTCCTGTAAATCCCCTGTATGTAATTAACAAATTCACCTTTTCTCTTAGAAAGATGTTTTCCGAGCTAATGCCTCTTTTCCTGCAGAGCTTTTTAACTTCATCTAAGAATAATCCTGCAGTATGTGTTTTTGCAAGTTCTTCTTCTTCCCATCTTTCAAGAAGATTTGTTATTCCTTGTTCTCCACTGCTTCTACGATTCCAATATGCCCGATCAGCTAAGATTCTCTCATGTCCTTCCCTCTTTGGGTCAGGATTTTCGCCAAAGGGCCCATTTTCACTCATATTGTAACTACTTAATAAGAGTATATAAATTTTGCTGTCATGACCCCTTTCTGTCTGCTCTTAAAATTTAAATGTCTGTTAAAAATTCATAACAAATATTTGGAAAAAACGTTAATCTTTGGCTTGTTTCCATAAAACCTCAAAATGCGCTCTATAACTGCTTGCAATGTCTTTATTTTTAATTAAAATTATTACGGGTTTATCTTTAGCTACATGAATCATCACATAATCTCCAAAGATTGTTGTAGTCGCCTCGCTTTCATAATCAGCATATTTCGTTTCAATAGTTTTTATTTTTACCATCGGATGCTCTTTATATTTTCTTGAAGTAATAATCCTACCCTTCATTCCGCTCTTAATAAGTTCTTTAGCTAATGCGGGAGACTCATATAGATAATCATAAGCTCTTCCAGTAGCACCAAAAGATAACATCTCTTTATATTTTTTAAATAAATTAAATATGCTCCTTATTGCTTCTTTTCCTTCATATACATTAATTTCAGTTTGAGACTTGGTCTCCTTTTTGATTGTTTTTAATTCACTAATTAAATCCAAAACCATGATTTCGGCAGCTTTTAAGCGATTTATTAAATTATCTGGGTTAGAGCAAGAGAAAAACTTTTTATTCTCTTTAACAACATAATTCACTTGACCTTTCTCAATAAGATGATTTAAAACAGTATAAGTTAGAGTCCTATCCATACCAATATTCTTAGCTATAGCATTTGCAGAAAGTTCTCCATTTTTTAATAATTCCAAATATATTTTGGCTTCATTACCGGTTAGTCCTGCCTTTTGTAGCTTTTCATAGATGTCCATAAAATAAAGCGATTAGAATGCTATATAAATGTTGTTATTAAAGATAACAACTAAAACATATAAACCCCTGCTTGATAAAAAAATTATGGAAATGAGAATTACCTTAGGAAAAATAGAAGATTTGATTAAAGATAGTGGAATAAACCATTTAGGAAAAGCAACTTTCAGAAGAAAGGATTCATTTTCTAAAGTCTTGGTATTTGATTTCCCAAAAGAAAGGGGAAAAATTGAAATGCCGGATGATGCTCCTTTTTATAACCCCTTTTATGGAATGTGGCATGAAGAAATTAAAAGAGAAGCAAGCATCAAATTTATTTCATATATGGAGCAATTCCTACAAGAAAGAGGTCTTTATCTTGCCGAAGCCTTATATAAACCTTATAGATATAATTTTGATTTTCCATTTCCAGAAAGATTAGAAGGAGAATTATACCAAAATGGAAAATGATTCTTTAAGAAAAAATTATGAAGAATTGGCAGATGATTTTAGACAGGAAATTAGAGAGAGCAAACATGGATTACTAAAACTTGCAGGTATTAAACTAATTCCAATAGCGATGGGTGCAAGTCTTGCTGGAATTGGAAGAGCTACAGGCGAACATTGGATTCCAGCCGTCCCCATTGGAATGGATTTAATGATGAATGCTACAGGTTACACATCTGCAAGAGGGCTTTGGGGTTTATTCAAATACGGAGTTGGAGTAGCTTTGCCTTATTCTGACAAAATCTATTTGGCTATTCAAGAAAATATGCCTGCTATATCTCGAACCATAGAAAAGTTTATCTGAGATTAAGATAAATGAATTTAGTTTTGTTAATTTATGAAAAAACTAAAATATTCTCATGTCTTTTCAATCAAATTTAAATAACTCCCATCCTTCCTAAAAGAATGAGAACGGATTTTATTCCTGTTGACTACGATTACTTTGATTTTAATGATAGAAATTACATAAGGATGATAGGAAGGGATTCTCATGGAAAAAGGCTGTGCATTATTGATTCGTGTCCTGTTTATTTCTGGGCTGTTCTCGAGTCTGGATTAAGCGATAAAAAGATAAAGGATCTTATGAAAAAGATAAGGAAAATAAAACTAGACACTAAAGGCAGGCAGACAAAAGTAGAATCTGTTGAACTTCATAAAAAAAACTTCCTTGGAAAAGAAGTCAATGCTCTTAAAATCTTTGCAACAAATTACAAAGACTTGCATGACATAGCAGACAGGCTTGGCCTTAAAGAGATAAAAAAAAGACGTGGCTATGACTTGGGATTTATAACTCATTACATCATTGAAAAAAAAATTTTACCATTGCAATGGTATGAAGTAGAGGGAGAGGTTCTTGACAATTCTGGAGAATTTGGAGGAATCGACCAAGAGTTGCAGGTTGATCTATGCCTGAAACTCCAAAGCCAAAAAAAAGCAGACATTCACGCATTCTCCCCAAAAGTCCTTACTTATGATATAGAAACAGATGAGTTCGGGATAGGGGAGGGTGAAATCCTCATGGTTTCCATGGTTTCAGAAAATTTCAAAAAAGTTCTTACCTGGAAGACGGGGGACGGAAGGAAGCCAAAAGCAGACTATGTGGAAGTTGTAAAAAATGAAAAAGAACTCTTAGAAAAGTTTGTATTTTATGTTAAGAAGACTTCTCCCGATTTTCTTGTTGGTTATTTTTCAGACGGATTTGACTTGCCTTATTTGAAAGAAAGGGCAGTGAAACTTGGAGTTTCTCTGGCTCTTGGTTTGGATAACAGCCAGCCAAGATTTTTCCGCGGAGCCCTTCCAACAGGAAAAGTGTCGGGAATCGTGCATATTGACCTTATGAAATTTATCCAGACAGCATACTCACAATACATGCAGTCTGAAACTCTTTCTCTCAATGAAGTTTCCCGGGAATTTTTAGGAGACACAAAAAAAGACTTCAAATTCAAACACTCCTCAAAAATCAAGAAAGAAGAATGGGACAGCTATTTTGAATATAATCTCCATGATTCTGTTCTTGCCTATGGACTTTTCCAGAAATTCTGGCCAGACATTCTTGAATTCACAAGAATCATGCAGGAGCCTGTTTTCTCTGTAACGAGAAACGGCATGTCCAACAATGTTGAGGATTATATAATACATAATCTAAACAGATTCGGGGAAATTCCTGAAAAGAAACCAGTACATGAAGAAATTAGCACCAGGATGCGGAGAGGGAAATATGAAGGTGCTTTTGTCTTTGAGCCAACTCCGGGTTTATATGAAGATGTCTGTGTTTTTGATTTCACGAGTTTCTGGCCAAGCATCATAGTAACTTTCAATCTTTCAAGATCTTCCTTTTCGGAAAAAAAAGAAAAGGATTTTCTTGAAGTTGAAGTCGGTGGAAAAAGATTTTATTTCTCGAAAAAGCAGGCATTTTTTCCTGAAATGCTTAGGGAGATAATAGAGAAGAGAAAACAATACAAGCACGAACTAAAAGAAAAACCGGATGCAATCAAAAAGGCAAGGAGCAATGCCTTCAAACTTCTCGCAAATGCCTCTTATGGTTATCAGGGATTTTTTGGAGCAAGATATTATTGCCCTGAAGCCTCTGCAACAGCAACAGCAATCAGCAGGGATTTCATAAAAAAAACAATTGAAAAAATAGACAAAGCGGGCTACAAAGTGATCTATTCAGACACAGACAGCATAGCATTCCTTATGCAAAAAAAGAGTGAGGCACAGACTCTTGCTCTTCTTGAAAAACTGAACAACGAACTTCCGGGAGTAATGGAACTTGAATTAGAGGGGTTTTTTACTCGTGGATTGTGGGTTACAAAAAGGACAGGAACAATCGGGGCAAAAAAGAAATATGCCTTAACTGGAAAAGATAACAGGCTGAAAATACGTGGATTTGAAACAGTAAGAAGAGATTGGTGCCGTCTTGCAAGGGAATTACAGAACAGAATAATCCGCCTTGTTCTTGAGGACGGAAATGAAAAAAGGGCCTTAGAACACCTAAAAGAAATTATCAAGAAAGTCAAAAATCGTGAAGTTTCCAGAGAAGAAATAACTATAAGGACAATGCTCCAGAAACCCCTTTCAGAATATAAGGCAATTTCTCCGCATGTTGTCGCTGCGAGAAAAATGAGAGAACTTGGAATTCCGATAAGCGGAGCTAACCTAATTGAATATTTTATAGCAGAAACCAGGGAAAAGAAAAAACTCGTGAGAGAGTGTGTAAAGCTTGTCGAAGAAAAAGGAGAGTACAATATTGAATATTACTTGAACAGGCAGATTCTTCCGGCAGTCGAAAACATCTTCCAGGTTTTTAACATAGATGTAAAGGAGATTACGGAAGGAAAAAAACAGACAAAACTGGGGGATTTCTGAAACATAAATATTTTTAAGATTAAGATTAATAGATGTTATAAAATAATAAAATGCCAGATGAAGAAGATAGTGAAGAAAGAAAGAGCAATAGAAAAGTAAATAGGCAATCTAAAAAGCACACGAGAAGGGAGGCAATTAAATACGGAGCCAAAGTTGGTTTCGGAGCAGCGATTTGGGGCACAGTAGGAAATGTATTAGGCAGAGGTTATGGGGCTGGAAGAGATTTTTACAGAAATGAGGTAAAACCCACTCTTGATAAAGTAGAAAAAGGCACTGATAAAATTAAGGAATTAGGAGACGATATTAACAGAACATTTAACCCTTGGTATCAACCAAAACCAAAAGAGAAAAAAGAGCAACCAAAATTAACAAGAAGAGGATTTCTCAGGTCATTAGCATGGCAGGCACATGAACATCCACAAACAGCCGGGACTTCTTTAGGGATTTTGTATGGTGGCGGAAAATATGCGCTGAGCGGACTTTCAAAATATTTAACAAAGAGAGAAATAGCCAGGTTAAAAGATGAAAGCATATATTACAAAGAACGCATTCACATTTTAGAGAAATATCAGGCTGGTATTGAAAAAAATATGGAAGTGAAAGATGCAAAAGTTGAGCAGCTTCAAGAAGAATTAGAAGAAGTTAAAAGAATTATAAGAAGATTGGAAAAACCAGGTGAACTTGAGGAAAAAGTGGAAGAGGGCAAGGGAACAGGGAAGAAAACTCTCCTTTTAATTGGGAGTGTGGGGCTTTTTATCTCAATTATTTTAAGCTCGATGGTTATAACGGGCAACGCAGTATTAAATGTAATGGGAGAAAACTTTTTTTTATTAGATGTTATTTTATTCTTTGCATCTTTGTTGTTAGTATTTATTGGAATAAAAAAGAGATGATCTTATTTTTCCAAAAACCATTAAAACTCGCTTTTTGTTCTATTATTCATGAAAACCAGAAGAACATACGAACTAAAGCCCCTTTTTCTTGAGCGTATGTCTTCGCTTCTTGGGAAAGAAATGCAGAACTATTTAGATATTTTAGATAAGCCTTTGCAGAATTCTATTAGATGCAACACATTAAAAATTTCTCCGGAGGAATTACTGACTAGATTAAACTCAAAAGGATGGGAAGTTTCTCAGCCATTTGAATTATATCCAGAGATAATGACTATAAAAAATGAACTGTCTCCGGGAGAACTCGGCAGAAGCATGGAACATCTTCTTGGTTATTATTATGTACAGGAAATTGCCAGCATGCTTCCTGTTCTTGCTTTAAGACCAAAATCAGGAGAACTAGTTTTAGACTTGGCAGCTGCTCCTGGAAGCAAGACCACACAACTTGCAGCTGCAATGAAAAATACAGGAACAATAATAGCCAATGATGTTAATATAGGAAGACTAAAAATTCTTGCATCAAATATGGAAAGATGCGGAGTTGCAAATTCAATCCTTGTGAAAAAAGACGGAATTTCTCTTTGCAAAAAGCTGAAAGAATCTGGTTTTCAATTCGACAAAATCTTGGTTGATGCTCCTTGCTCGGGAGAGGGAACACTGAGAAGTTCTGATGCAACTGCAAAAATGTGGAATCCAAAAACAATAAAAAACCTTTCCAGGCTCCAGAAAGGATTGCTTGCTTCTGCAATAGAAATTATGAAACCAGATGGAGAGGCTGTGTATTCAACGTGCACGCATTCTCCTGAAGAAAATGAAGGGGTGATTGATTTTATTTTAAAGAAATTTGGAAATAATGTTAGTATAGAGAAAATAAGCCTGCCTGTTAAGTGCAGGCCGGGTATAGGTAAATGGCTAGACCATGATTATGATAAGAACATTGAAAAGTCCTGCAGGATTTATCCACAAGACAACGATACAGAAGGATTTTTTATTGCCAAGCTCAGGAAAATAAAATGAAATACATAGACATGTTTATTGAAGACTGCAAATATTATGACACGAGACAGACAGAAGTAAAAAATATATTAAAATATTCTAATATAAAAAGAAAAAAGGTTTTAGACATAGGGGCCGGAATAGGTAGACTTTCTTTCCCTCTCGCAAAATATGCTGGGGAAATAATCGCTCTAGACAAAGACGAAAGATTTAGAGATTATTTTAAGACACACAAAAGAAAAAATATAAAATTTGTAAATAAAAGGGTTGAGGATTACTTAAAGAATAATAAAAAATTTGATATAATCTTACTTGCGTGGCCAACATTTTCATTTGATTTAAAAGTGATTGGGAGAATAAAAAAGGCTATGTATAATGGGAGTTTATTCATATTTATTACGTGTGATAGCAATTCTGATTATGAAACAATTGTAGATAAGTTGGGGTTTACTAAAAGAGGTTACTTTGATAAAGATATTTCAAATAAGGCAAGTTTTATTAAATCTTTACCCAAGAAATTTAAACTTATCTCAAAAAAGAAAATTAACACAGAATATATTTATCCAAATAAGAATATAGCTCTTAGAATATTAAACAATAGTATGAAAATGTGGTTCAATATCAATTTGGATAAAAAAACAAAAGAAAAATTAGAAAGAATAATAGAAAAGCATAGAAGGGGGGATAAAATTAGATTTAATGAAATTATATATTTTTATATATTTAAAAAATGAACTACCTAAAAATTTTGAATAAGAGAGAAAAAGCTGAAATTGAAAAAAAACTTAACGAGCAGTTTGGCATTGAGGAATTTCCAGGGATAGTTTTAAGACGAGGAGAAGAAAGGCTCTTTCTGTTCTCGGGAAACTTATCTGAGAATGATATCAGACTCCTTGAAAAGTGCACTTTCATAGAGAGAATTGGCATTTATTTTGCAAAAATAATGGGGAATGATATCAAGTTAAGTATAGAAGGCTCCCAAATCCTCTCAGCGCAGATAAATAAAAACATTTTTGAACTTGATTCCAAACAGGCAGAAGAATGGATGAAGGGCCATGAACTTCCAATTAAAACAGGAAAGCACGGATTCCTTATTATGAAGCATGGCGAAGATTTTCTTGGAACAGGAAAGGCCTCTGAAGAAAAAATAGGAAACTTCATTCCGAAAAACAGAAGGCTCAAAGAAAGGCAGGGCGGCAATAACTTCAAACAAAATTGAACTTATCGCTTTATTTATAAAGAACAGTTTTTTATCTTTTTAATGAACAAAAAATACCTTTTATTTTCATTGGAAGACAGCAGACTTAAATCAATTGCAGAGATACTTAAAAATAAAACTGCAGGTAAGATAATCAATTTCCTGTCTGAAAAAGAAGAAGCCAGTGAAAAAGACATCTCTGAAAAACTAGGAATTCCATTGAATACTGCTGAATACAATATAAGAAAGATGGTTCAGGCGGGAATTATTGAGGAAAGTAAGAATTTCTTTTGGAGTCCAAAAGGCAGGAAAATAAAGATGTATCGTTTTTCCAACAAATCAATAGTAATTTCTCCAAAAGGCAGCAAGCTAAACCAGCAGATAAAGCAGATTATTCCCATTGCACTAATGTCAGGAATTGCCGCAGTTGCAGTGAAATTTTATTTTTCCGCACAGCGGGCAGTTGTTGCAACACAGGAAGAAGCATTTGCATTGGCTGCCGAAGGTTCTGCCAAAGCTGCAGAATCAGCAAGCATTATAAATACAGAAAACTATTGGTTATGGTTCCTTGCGGGAGCAATTTTTGCAATTATTATATTTGCATTAAAGATGATATTATACCAAAAAAGTGGGGAGACAAAATGAAAATGGAGAAATCTGTGCAGACAACCTTGATAATAGTTGCAGGGGTCGTGATACTGGCATTGATACTTATTAATTCTCTGAAACCATCTTATGCAAACACAATAAGCGTGGCTGGCCAATCAACAATAAAGGCAATTCCTGACCTTATTGGAGTTTATTTTGCCGTTGATACACAAGGAGCAACAAGCAACGAAGCTGCAGATAAAAATTCAGAGATTGTTGATTCTCTGATAAATTCTCTCATAGGCAAGGGTTTTGAGAGAGAAGACATTAAAACACAGAGCTACAGTGTTTATCCTGAATATGATTACAGAACAGGCACTGGAAAAATAACAGGTTACAAGGCCACCCATTCATTGAAAATTGAAATTTCTGCAAACAATTCGGAAAAAATCGGAGATGTAATAGATTCCGGAATAGATGCCGGAGCAGGAGTTAGTTACATTAACTTTGAGCTGAGCCAGGAAAACCAGAATAAATACAAGGGAGAAGCGATGAAACGTGCTGCACAGGACGCGACATCAAAGGCAGAGGGCATTGCGGAAGGCCTCGATAAAAAACTTGGAAAGCTTGTTTCTGTTTCTGTGGACTCCTATGATTATATTCCATGGCTTGCTCGCGATTTCGCGGGGATGCCTGCGGCAGAAGCAAAACAAGAAGCAACAAGCATTGTTCCCAGCGAGCAGGAAATATCGGCAAGAGTTACAGCTGTTTTCAAGATTGGATAGCCAACAAACATTTTAAAAAACAACTTTTTCTAAATAATACATGAGAAAGGCCAAGAAAGCTAAAAGAAAAATCAAGGAACTTCCTCTTAAAATGAGATTTAATCCAGGCACTCTGAGCTTTGAGCCTGTTCTTCCCGCTGTTCTTGTTAAAAACCAGGATAAAAGGAAAAAATGAGCACCGAAAAGATTCTGAAAGCCGGAAAAATAGCTTCACAGGTGAAAATCTATGCAAGAACTATTGTAAAAAAAGGCATTCCTTTGCTGGAAATAGCAGAAAAGATAGAGGCAAAAATTTTTGAGCTTGGGGGAAAACCGGCTTTTCCGGTAAATCTCAGCATGAATGAAGTCGCAGCACATTACACTCCAGGTCACGATGATAAAACTGCGGCAAACGGATTGCTAAAAGTGGATTTTGGCGTCAATGTTGATGGATGGGTGGCAGACAACGCATTTTCTGTAGACCTTGATGAGAATGAGGAAAATAAAAAGTTAGTAAAAGCCAGTGAAAATGCTTTAAGTGAGGCTGTTGAATTTATTAAATCTAAAACTGCAGACTACAGAATAAAACGCACAGGAATCAGTATAACAACAAACAAAATCGGTTCTATAATTTCTAAAACCATAGAGGCAAGTGGCTTCTCTCCGATAATAAATCTGTCAGGTCATAGCATGGAACAGTACAGCTTGCATGCAGGAATTACAATTCCAAATATCGATGATGGAAAAACCATAAAACTTGAAGAGGGGCTTTATGCAATTGAGCCTTTCGCAACTCCTGGATCAGGAAAGGTTAGAGATGGTAAGCCTTCCGGAATTTATGAACTAACCTCAGAGAAAAGTCCAAGGAGCTCTCTGGCAAGGGAGATTCTGGAGTTCATAAAAAAAGAATATAATACTCTGCCTTTTTGTTCGCGCTGGATTTTCAAAAAATTCGAAGCAAGGGGGTTGTTTGCTTTAAAAGAGTTGGAGGCAAATGGAAACCTGCATCATTTTTCTCAGTTGGTTGAAGTCTCTGACTCTAAAGTAAGTCAGGCAGAGCAAACGATTTTCATTGACAAAGAAGGCATAGTCATCGTGACTACTGAATAGGTTTTTTATTAGAAATGTAGGCTAAGTCAATTGAAGAGTTACATGAATTACAATCATAAAGCTGAATAGCTGGTTTTTTAAACATTTCCTGTTCACCAATATAATTAAATGTAGACTCTTTTCCACAATTTGGGCAAATCCCTGATAAAATTTGTTCTATATTCTCTTTCATAAGGCACCATTTAAAATAGGAATAATCTCTGCCTGCATGCCTAATCTTTTGGTTAATAGGCTAGTTTTATTTTCATCCTTCAATTTGCTGAATAAGTCTGTGCCCCATAAAACTCTATATCCTGTTAAATCCCTTCTTCCAACAATATCATTTTCAATCCAACCCATATCAAAAATATCCACATCAAATTCTGGTGCAAATTTATTCACGTGGCTAAAGTCTTCTCTTCTTCCAGAATATATTATTAATAAGTCAATATCCCTTGCTCCTTTAGGATTTCTTGCGTAGCTACCATAAACTATGACTGATTTCAAATTATCAATATCAGCAAATGGAATAATTTGTTGATCAACAAAATCTCTCAGTCTAGGATCAGAGTCCATGCACTTTTCTAAGGTTGTATTTGAATTTACCATATAATCTGTCCATATAGTAATGTTTTAAATCTTTCTTGTGGACTGATATTATAAATTTATCCAAGATAACTGCTCTCAAAGGGAACAGTTGTCTTTGCGCTCTTCAGGAAAGTATCCTCAATTTTCTTGTAAACCTCAAGAAGAGGCTTGCTTACACTAGGTTTTACTTTTTTAAGGGACTCAAGGAAATGCTCTTCTGTTACAAACATACTATCGATAGATTCCCGCAAGGAAAGCATCGCGGCTTCTCTTGCAACAGCTTCAAGGTCAGCTCCTGTATATCCTTCTGTTTTCTTTGCCAGCTCTTCCAGAAGAATTTCCCTTTTTTCAGGAGTCAAAGGCTTTTTTCCGCTGGCATCGCCAATAGGCATTTTCTTTGTGTGAATTTCAAGAATCTGAAGTCTTCCTTTTTCATCAGGAGCTCCAACCAGAAGTATCTTGTCAAACCTCCCTGGCCTTAATAATCCAGGGTCTAACATGTCTGGCCTGTTTGTTGCGCCTATGACAAGTACATCGTTCAAATCTTCAAGACCATCCATCTCTGCAAGCATCTGGTTTAAAACACGCTCTGTAACTTTTGTTCCAGCGTCAAGCCCTCTCTTGCCTGCAAGGGCATCTATCTCATCAAAAAAGATTATGCATGGAGCTACCTGCCTTGCTCTTTCAAAGATTTTCCTCATGCCCTCCTCTGATTTACCCACCCACATGCTCAATAAACTAGGGCCTTTGACCTGAATGAAATTTGCTTCTGCTTCTTTAGCAACAGCCTTTGCAAGCAGGGTTTTTCCTGTTCCCGGAGGCCCATAAAGAAGAATTCCACGGGAAGGCCTTATTCCCATTCTCACAAAGATTTCAGGGTGTTTTAAAGGCCATTCAACAGTTTCCTGAAGATCTTGTTTAATTTTATTCAGTCCCCCTATGTCTTCCCATCCTGTGTTGGGAATTTCGACAAGAACTTCCCTCATTGCGCTTGGCCTTACTACTTTAAGTGCCTCTACTAAATCTTCATGTTTTATTATCAATTTCTCAAGAATTTCAGCAGGAATTTCTTCTTCCATTTTCATCTTCGGAAGCACTTTTCTCAGGACAATCATAGCTGATTCCTTACACAAGGACTCCAAATCAGCGCCAACAAATCCATGAGTTACAGCAGCTATCTCTTTGAGGTTTACATCTTTATGAAGAGGCATTCCTCTCGTATGAATCTTAAGAATTAAGAGCCTTCCATCTTTTCCAGGGACATTTAACTCTATTTCCCTGTCAAATCTCCCTGGCCTTCTCAAAGCAGGGTCTATGGAATTCGGCCTGTTTGTTGCGCCTATGACAATTACTTTTCCTCTGGATTTAAGGCCATCCATCATCGTGAGCAACTGGGAGACAACACGCCTTTCAACCTCCCCCATAACTTCTTCTCTCTTGGGAGCTATTGCATCAAGCTCATCTATGAATACAATAGATGGTGCTGTTTTCTCTGCCTCTTCAAAAATATCTCTTATTTTTTTCTCAGATTCCCCGTAAAATTTGCTCATTA
>JBBSXY010000071.1:0-1127 GCA_038045525.1 Nanobdellota archaeon
CAAACATGGACGGGAAGCGGGAGCTACTTTTACATTAAGAAAAACAGCCTGCAGTGTCGGGGTAGAGCGTATTTTCCCTCTCTATTCTCCGGTTATAGAAAAAATCGAAGTTACCAAACGCTCCAAAGTGCGCCGAGCCAAGCTTTACCATATCCGCAAAAAAGCAGCTAAAGAAATTAGAAGGCAGATGAGAAACATTCAAGAATTACCCGAAATCCAAGAATCGATTCCGGAAGCGGCACCTCCAGAAGAAAAAGTAGAAGTTTCAGAAGCCGAATAATTTGTTATACTCCTAGTTATTGCTCGGGTGGCGAAACTAGCAGACGCACTACCTTGAGGTGGTAGCGCCGTAAGGCGTGCAGGTGCAAGTCCTGTCCCGAGCACTTGACGAATAATGGTGGCTATGGTGTAGCGGTAACACAGCAGCTTGTGGAGCTGTTTTCGCCGGTTCGAGTCCGGCTAGCCACCCAAGAAATGTAATTTTTTATGCAGCCACCGAGTAACATTAAAAAAATATTATATTATTTTTTGGCTGACTTTATTTTTGTCATTCATTTAGCGGTGATTCTCGTTGTATCTTTTGGTTGGCTTATACCTTCTCTTTTTTATATATTTATAATTATTATCATCAGCTCTATTCTTTCAGAAATTTATTTGCATTATTGTTTTTTGTCTAAATTAGAATTTGGCATTAGAAAAAAGATTGACCCGACAAGAATTTATGATAAATCTTGCATAATTCATTATACGCGAGCGCTGTTTGGTTTGGGTCCAAGAATATCTCCAAAACTACCGCAACATTTTTTAAAAAGGAATACTTTCATTTTCATTCTTCTTGGGATTTTTGTATTGGGTATTTCTTATCGAATTTTTTAACAATATTTTTTATTAAATTCCTATACACACCTTTATCCTTGATTGAGTTGAATTTCTGCTATGATTGAATTTGATTAAAAATTGTAAATTTAAATTATGGATCCCGTTAGAAGTTCAACGAGATCTGTGTTAAAGTGAAATAACTATTATAATTTAACTTCTAACGGGATGGACCCATCACACAATGATTACAAAGAAATTTTGACCGAAATTATAGAGAAACAGACGGTGATACTTGGACCTCAAATAGC
>JBBSXY010000072.1:0-2423 GCA_038045525.1 Nanobdellota archaeon
GGAAAAAATTATTTCCAATTAAGATTTTATTGCACGACAGATTATGCAATTGAGGGCTCTGGTTTGTGCATAGATGATGTTAATATTTCTTGGAATTCTATTACACAAACGCCTCAAATCTGCGGAGATGGACTTGTAAATCTTCCGGGTGAACAATGTGATGACGGAAACAAAGTTAATGGCGACGGATGCAGCAGTATTTGCAAGAATGAAACAACAGAAGTATATTTTGTACCTTATATTGGGGATGTCGATGGAGGTGTTAGCCCAGAATGGTTTTCTTTTTATGATAAATTAGTGAAGTGGCATGACGATAATAATATTCCGCTTGGCATGAGCTTTTACCCCAACACTATGAATGATAATAATTTTAATAAGATTATCGGTGATGCTTATAACAGCAAAGATATAGAACTTATCCTTAAGGGAGAAAGCAATGGAACCCCATTAGACCAAATGTCATATGATGAAGTAAAAGCGACAATTGGAGCATCACAAAATAAATTCATAAGCGAATTAAAAGATTTAGGTTATAGCGATGTTAAGCCAACTGTTACTTATAACCAGCTTTATGGAAAGTTTACGGAGACAATTAGAGATGCTGTGCATGATTTGGGATTTAAAATATATCTGGAACAGTATGTATCAGAATATGGTTATATTGATTCATTACCGGATTTTGATATAACCCAATACAGCGTCTCCCTCACAGAAAGCGGGCTGCCGGGATATAATGAAACATTTAAACAACCGAATGCAATTATTCAAGAAATAATAAATTTTAATCATCCTAAATCAATTTATATCAATGGGACTAAAGTTGTTCCATTCCTGGCGCATCAGCAAGATTTTAGGATAAATGAAAGCAGTTCTGCATTAAACACGGAAAAGTGGGGTAAATATACTGCTTTATTGCTTATGGCTAGAAATGATTCCAGAATCAAAATGATCTTGCCCGAAGAAGTTTATGATCTAAGGCATCCTTTAAATTCAACCAATCCCCCTGTAATTTACTCAGTTAAAATTTGTGACTGGCAAGATTGTCATGCTGGTGCAGCCTCTGTATCAATAGATGACAGTTATATTTCTTGCAGAGAAGAATTAAATAAAAACGGATTTAAAGGAACTTATTACCTATCTGGAACAAATAAATTCACGAATTCTGATTGGAATATTTGGAATGATATCTATCAAGAAGGACATGAACTTGCATTGCATACTCAAACTCACAAGTGCAACGGGTATGGTGATTTATTATTAAACAGCGAGCTGAGCTCAAATTATAATGATATTTCAACTAATATTAACGGAATATCCAGCAATGAAATTGTTTCCTTTGCATGGCCCTGTGGCATTACCAATCCTTCAATGAAAAATGTGGCAAGCAACTATGCGATTTCTTCCAGAGGCTATTTTATTAATCAATTAGAAGATAAAAATCCTGCAGATTTTATGAATCTAAAAAGTTTTAATACTCCCCATTTTAATGAGCCCCGAGACCTTCCGCCAGACTACAAAACTGTTGTAGATTCCGCCGAGTCGCAGGGCAAATGGGCTAATTTAGTTTTTCATAACGAATGCAATGATGATGGCTCTATTGATTATCTTAAAACAAAAAATGTATGGGTTTCCCCAATAGGAACAGTTGTTAAGTATATCAAAGAAAGACAAAACACCCAAATTGTTAATCTTACCACAAATGGCTCTGTAATAAGCTTTAATGCTGCCAATAATTTGAGCCATGGTCTGTTCAATGAAGAATTATCTTTGGGAATTAATATATCAAAAAAAGTCGAGTCCATAAGAATAAATGGGATTAATAAAAATTTTAATAATGAAAATGGATCTGTTATCTTTAATCTGGTTCCTGGTGGAAATGATTTAATTGAAATAAAGATTAATGAAAATGACACAGCACCGATAATTATTTGCGGGAATGGAATTGTTGAACAGGGGGAGCAGTGCGATGATGGAAATGCCATAAGTGGAGACGGGTGCAGTTCCCAATGCAAAATAGAAAATAGCTTGTGCCAGTATGCCTCATCAGCTTCAGCGACATCGCAGAACATTCTTGGTTCTTTGGCAAATTACTCTGTCGGAGCTCCAAATGCTCCTTTTGTCGGACAATGTTCTTCATGGAGCGGTTATGGTTACGCTTGGAGCCCAAGCAGCTGGAATATTAAAGCTAATTTAACGTTAAATTATGCCCAGCCGGTTTATGCAAAAAATCTCACAATATTCGGAGATTTTGATATGTGCTGGAGTAAAATAACATTGGCAAATTCACAAACAGGCCAAAAACTTCAGGTCCTTAATGGGATTCAAAACAGCTGCGTTTACACGCAAACATTAGGCGGGAGTTTCCTGGCAAATCAGGTTATTCTTGAAACGTGCGGATGGGGCTGGAGCTCGACAGATGCTGT
>JBBSXY010000073.1:0-2894 GCA_038045525.1 Nanobdellota archaeon
TGGAATAAGGTTTGCTGCTTTGACGAAAGATGGCGTAATTGACCTGTGATTTTTAATTCTATTCTACCATAAACTGAATAACCAGGATACCATCAGCAGAAGCAAAATGAACAGGAACAGGTATGTGGAGAACGCGAATGCCCTCTTTGCAACTTTTTCACTGCCTGTTATTCCCAAAACAGTCAAATAAAAAAATCTTCCGCCGTCGAAAATGCCGACAGGCAACATATTGATCAAGGCAACGCTTATGCTGATTATCACAATCCACCACAGAAGATTATATAAGAATACAACAATTCCATCGATTTTTGGTTCATAATAAACATTTTTGTCTCTGAAAGATGCAAGATTAGTGACAAGACGCCCAAAAAACCCTCCAGACTCTTTACCAATAAAACCAATTCCGAGCCAGGCAATTCCCGTTTTGCTTGGATGTTCTCCGAGGATTATCTCCTTTTCCGCAAACCCGTTTTCTATTTTTTCTGTTATTGTTATTTTATCTCCGGGAGAATGCTTGGAAATTTCTTCAACTAATCTATCAACACTCTCTATTTTTACACCATCTATCGTTGTAATTATTCTGCTAATATTCGCCCTTATTGCGGGAGCATCATTATAAACAAGGATTCTTCCGTCATTCTTATCCTGATTTTCAATAAGATCCTTTGTCGCAAGGTAGGTTTCATTGCCAAAAGTTATCTCGTTAAATCCTTCTTCTTCTGAAAGATTCAGGATTTTTTCATAAGAAGGATTGCTTAAAGTCACTCCGTTAATCATAGAAACTCCTGTGATTGTTATCGTGGAAGTCGCATAAGTGTCGAAGACAACGCCTGATGGTGAAAAGGCAACAGAAAAGAAGCCAAACAATATCAATAAGAATAATATTGCCGTGATTATATTCGCGAAGGTGCCTGCGGATAAAATTGCGAGCTGGGGAAATTTTTCCTTTTTTGCCATTTTTTTCTCGTCAAGTTCCACAAAAGCAGCCAGAAAAATAGGAAGGAAGTAAGGGAAAAAACCAAATCCCGTAGTCTTTATTTTTACCTTGTTGTATGCAGCAAATATTCCATGCGCAACCTCATGACTTATGGCAATAATCGCAAGAATTATTATCCAGTAGGTGAAATAAAAAGGTGGCAGGAATTCCAGTTTAAATACCTGTGGGAGATAAGGCACGAGGGGGATGATGGGAGGCACTTTTATTGCCCTTACTATTTCCGGATTGAATATGTATATTTTTACCACAGTATATATTAGGTATAAAACTCCGGCCATTAGTGCATATCCTGTCAAAACAGAAATGTAGCTTAAAACCCTCAAAGTTTTTTTATATCTTGTTCCGAGATAATTTATCAGTCTTATCCCCCATTTTGTTTTGTATAAAACTAAAAGTCCTTCCCTCTTCAGGTTTTTTTTCCCCATATAAAGAAAACTGGAAAAAAATATCAGGAATATTGCCAGAAGTATCAGGTCAATTCTAGTAAAAGGATCGCTAAGAAAACTCATTTTCTCTTTATTGGGCGGAAAGCCCTTTTTCCGCATTTTCTGCACCTGACTCTTCCGCGCATTATTTTTTGGGGGTCTGCCCTGATTTTTGCCTGGCAGTTCTTGCATACAAAAACGTTTTTGAAAAGCCTGTTGATAGCTTCCGGAATTTTTGCCATTTTTATATTGAGATTATAATTTTCGTTTAATTATTTTCTGCCCTTCTATGTCCCAGTACTCCACGCTTGAATTTGCATCAATTTCAGCTTTTAATTCCTCCGGGATTTCAATATCCAATGTTTCAAAACTTTCCAGGTCCATGACACTCGCTTTATTCATGGCAACGGAGAGGACCTGCCCTTTTCTTTTATCAATCATCGGAACCTCAAATCTTTCATGCCCAGGAACAACTATTATTTTTTTCTGCTCTCTTATCATTCCCATGGCTTCGATTCTGCACTTGGAAGAGCCATGCTTTCCTGTTTTGCTGATGTCAACCTTTTTTACGGTATAAGGATCACCATCGATTATGATATTTGTTCCTGGTCTCGATTCGGTTGCGTTGATAATTTTCAAAACCATAAATAAGAAAGCAAAAATATATTTAAAAAGGCTTGCCTGAAGAAAATTAAACTGCCCTGACTAACAAATTTTAAAAACACCATAGTGATTTCTCTTTTAATGACACTAAACAAAAAGGATTTTATTGAAATAGAATTTACAGGTAAAGTTAAGGGAGGGGAGATTTTTGATTCAAATATAAAGCAGGACCTTGAAAAAATTCACCTGGGCCATAACCATCCTGTTGAATCAAAACCATTCATTTTCTGCCTTGGAGAGCATATGTTTCTCAATGCATTGGATGATTTTCTTATTGGAAAAGATATAGGGGAATATGAAATTGAACTGGATCCAGAACAGGCATTCGGAAAAAGAAATCCCTCGTTGATCCAAACAATTCCCATGAGAATTTTCAGGGAACACGGCACAAATCCAATTCCCGGAACCATCTTAAATTTTGACGGAAGAATAGGAAAAGCTCTGATAGTTTCCGGGGGGAGAGTGATGGTTGACTTTAACAGCCCGCTAGCAGGAAAGACAGTCGTCTATAAAATAAATGTCAAAAGGAAAATTACCGAAATTAATGAAAAAATAAAGGCCATGAACGAATTTTTTTTCAAAAGAGATATGGAATTCACAGTCGATGATAAAAGACTTACAATAAAAACAGAAAAAAACATGAAAAAAGTAGTGGAGATGTTCAGGGATAAGTTTAAGGAGATTTTTGATATGGAAATGAGAGTCATTAAAAAAGAAGAAACTCGTCCAGGCGTGGCTGAGTTAAAGAAAGAGCAAAAATAGTCAACAATAAGGCACCCAAAAAACAACAACAATTTTTATAAATAATA
>JBBSXY010000074.1:0-1298 GCA_038045525.1 Nanobdellota archaeon
ATGTTGCCTATTTTAATAAATCTTCCTCTTCTTATAGCATCAAGCTTCTGAAGATATTCTTCTCTAACCTTTGGCTTAGTTTCTATCTGAGATTTTATAAAAATATTTATCTGTTTGCTCATGCTCAAGCCATTCTCTTTGCAAAAATCAGCAAACTCTCTATAAACATCTTCTTCTAAATTGAATGTTTTTATTACCATTTTGTCTTATATAAGATTATATAATGTTATTTAAATAGGTTTTGGTTAGAATTGCTGACTTATTATGTTTCTAGAAAGTAGTGACAAAATAGTAAGATTTATAAAGAGTTTCAATTAGTGTTTCTTATGACGAATTTAAAAGATTTAGTAAAAAGGATACATAAAGAAGCAGGGATGGAAGTGTATGCACACGGTTTAGGTAGATTTGATCTCAATGACTATATGCCTCAAGACGATAATTATAGAAGGGCTGTGCATAATTTGAGAAATCCTGAACCAGGTTTTATGAGTTTATTTCCGGGAGTAGAAGCAAGCATAGGTGGAAATATAGGAAAAAGGGAAGGTTGCGGTCTTTTAATATACGGTGTTTTGCCCGGTGAGGAAAAAATTTTAATCCCCCGATTTATTTTAGAAACTAGATCAAAGAAAGGTTTGGTGGGATTTTTTGGAGCAACAGAGGAAGTTAAAATTCCTATAACTCCTGAGGAGAAAGTAGTTTACAGAGGAACTCAGCCATTGTCAAAATTAGTTAAAAATGATAATCAAAGCGAGGCCTTTTTTGCTCTGATGACCATCGGAACGGATATTGAAGATAGTATTGGTAGAGGAACTCCAAGCTATCCGCAGCTAACAATGTTATCAAGTAGAGAATTGATTTCGGATTTGATTAGTTATATAGAAAAAAACCCAGGAGATTACAATAGATTTTTAGACACGGTTTTAACTCAAGATAGATTTCCCAAAGTAAATAGGGGGATAGTTTCTTTAGCGAGACAGAACCATTCAGTTATGACCTTAAACCTTGGAAATTATAAGAATGGTAGCCCTAAGCTAGTGAGTCCTTATGGAAAATTAAATGAAGAAGTTTTGAGAAATTGTGGGCACGAAGTAAAAGTTGGTCTATAAGAATAGCTTTTTGGAAGCATAAAGAAAGTGTAGCTTAACTGAAATATAGATAAAACTCAAGCAGTTTAACTGTGGATAACAAATAGCCAAAGAAGAATCTTCTCGACGACAAAAATTCAAAAGAATAAGTCACTTCTTGTCAGAACACCCAGTGCCAGTGTAACTGGATAATTACAACACCACCATAAAGTT
>JBBSXY010000075.1:0-1877 GCA_038045525.1 Nanobdellota archaeon
TGCTGGCATTGCTATACTTGGATTTTCAGCAACTTATTACTTTTCAGGAATTTCTAAAGAAGTATTTCTTTCTAATCCCTATCTTCCTATTGTTTTTTTCGCTGCCGGGGCAATAATGCTCATGCCTTCGAACCCACAACAAAAAAACTTTGTAGGACCAGTAACAAGACAGAATTTTGTTTTGATTGCAGTAAAATGGGTTTTAGCTTTTTACCTTATTTATATTGCAATAGGTGGTTATTTTAAAGTTCCGCTGCCAGATTTACTCTCCATAAGCTCCGGTATTGGAATGATTATTCTAACTTTAATTGGAATTTTTGAACTTGTAATTTCTTTTAGGAGATAAATAGTAAAAATAGTTCAAAACCCCTAATATATTTAACTCATCCATTAAATGTTTAAATTAAAAAACTATTTCACCTTCGCCCTTGCCTCACTCTCTTTCTGCTTGATTTTTTCTTCAAGGTCAAGCCTTTCTATAAGTTCTTTATAACGGTTTCTTATCGTTACTTCTGTTATTCCTGCTATGTCTGCAACCTCTCTCTGGGTTTTTTTCTCATCGTTTATAAGGGCAGCGACATAAAGAGCAGCTGCAGCTATGCCTGCTGGACCGCGCCCTGAAGTAAGTTCAACTTCCTCTGCCCTTTTCAGGACTTTGAGGGCATCATTCTGGGTTTTTGGCGAGAGTTTCAGAACAGAAGAAAATCTGGAGATGTAGTCTTTTGGCGAGCTTTGAGTGACCTTTATTCCGAGTTTTCTTATTATGAATCTGTAAGTTCTTCCTATTTCTTTTCTTTCAACATCAGAAGCCGTAGCCATTTCATCAAGAGTTCTTGGTATATTATAACTTCTGCAGGCAGCATATAAACAGGCAGCTATCACAGACTCCATAGAACGGCCACGAACCAATCCTCTTTGGAGAACATAATTATAGATTCTTGCAGCATCGTCTCTTATGACATTCGGCAGATTGAGATAAGATGCGATAACCCTTAATTCAGCCATTGCAAGTCTGAGATTTCTTTCTATACTCGTTGAAACACGCTCCTGCCATTTCTTAAGTCTCAAGAATTTCCTGGTTTGCTTTGGCTCCAGCCTGTAGATATCAGATATTTCCCCTACGTTCGTTGTGAGTCCTTTGTCAAACTTCTGAATGCTGGTTGGCGCACCTCCCCTGCCTTTTTTTTCATTTTTGTCAAATTTCCCCTGCATGTCCATTCCGGTGTCCACCATTTTTTCCTCGATAACCAAGCCGCAGTCATTACAGATGATTTCCCCTAAATGTGGATCATAAGTGAGATTAATACCCCCGCATTCCGGACATTTTTTTATGAAAGCCATTTTAAAAGAATTTAAAGTTTATTTAGACGGTATTTATAAACTTTATGGTTTTATAAATCTTTCTATACCTTCCGTCGGAAAATACCTTACTCTATCAGAATACCGTTCACCATACCTTCTTGGGAAGGCCTGTTCGTGATTCTTACTTTTCCCTTTTCTGTCTGAACTATTGTCCCTTTGCTAAGAATGTTTTGCCTCGCCAGGAATCTGTTAGAAGGAGTCTCAAGCACATTTCTTATTTCAAGTTTTTGAATTTTATCCCCCACTTTTACGTTTATCATATTTGCTCTCAATAAAAAGGTTTTTTTCCTTCCGCCCATGGTTCTTTTGTCCTTTCTTTTTTCAATACCAAGCCGCACTTGCCTTCTTTGTCCCGGCAGCTCATACATTTTCTTCTTCCTTCTTTTCCTGTATTTACCTCCAGAGACTTTTCTTCCTGTCTTCATGAGAAAAAAGGAGAAAGATAATTTAAATAAGTTTCTGTTTTTTAAATTGAGTATATATTTAAAAAGACGGGGCCTTTCTTAAAAAGACGG
>JBBSXY010000076.1:0-1504 GCA_038045525.1 Nanobdellota archaeon
CGGTAGTTGATGGTCTCGGGCTTGGTGATTTCGCCGAAGCTCCATTCGAGCACACGGTCAGGCGAGGCGAGCCGCATTGCGACAGCTTCGAAATCCTGCGGAATGACGTCTTTCTTTTTTGTTGCCATAGTGTGTTTGATTAGAAGTTCTGCGTACCGCCTTTAAATTCGATGTCTATGCCGAGCCCACGGAGATGTCTGACCAGGACATTGAACGTGGCCGGGGTGTTCGATTCTTCTATCCGCTTGCCGGAAACTATCGCGTCGAAGGCGGCGGAGCGGCCCAGGATGTCGTCGGATTTGATGGTGAGAATTTCGCGGAGCGAGTATGCGGCGCCGTAGCCGAGGAACGCCCAGACTTCCATTTCTCCCACGCGCTGACCGCCGTTCTGCGCTTTGCCGCCGAGCGGTTGCTGGGTCGTGAGCGAGTACGGACCGATGGAGCGCATGTGTATTTTGTCTTCAACCATGTGGTGAAGTTTCAAGATGTACATGACGCCGACCGATACGGGTTGTGCAAATGCTTCGCCTGTGCGGCCGTCGAAGAGGATGCGCTTGCCCGTCTCCGAGACGCCCGCCTCCTTGAGCTCGTTGCGGATTTCCTCTTCGGTTGCGCCCGCAAATGACGGCACAATCGCCTGATAGCCGAGCATGTCGGCGGCGAGACCGAGGTGCAATTCGAGAATCTGACCGAGGTTCATACGGGACGGCACGCCGAGCGGGGTCAGAATGATGTCCACCGGATTACCTTCCGCATCAAACGGCATGTCTTCCTCCGGCAAGATGCGGGAGATGACGCCTTTGTTGCCGTGGCGGCCGGCGAGCTTGTCGCCGACCGAGATGGTGCGCAGCTGCGCGACTTCGATGTGTACGCGCTTGATGACGCCCGACTCGAGTTGGTCGCCCGTCTCGCGTGAGAATATTTTGACGCCGATGACGCGACCGCGCTTGCCTCCTTCCATGCGCAGCGAGGTGTCCTTCACGTCCTTCGCCTTCTCGCCGAATATCGCGTGCAAGAGGCGTTCTTCGGGAGTGAGCTGCGTCTCGCCTTTCGGTGTGACTTTGCCGACCAGGATGTCGCCGGAGCGCACTTCTGCGCCGATGCGGATGATGCCGTCTTCATCGAGGTTGCGGAGTTTGAATTCTGAAACATTGGGAATGTCATGGGTCGTCACTTCCGCGCCGAGCTTCGTATCGCGGACGACACAGATGAATTCCTCCATATGGATGGAGGTGAAGCGGGCTTCCTTGGCGAGCTTTTCTGAAATGACGATGGCGTCTTCGAAGTTGGCGCCGAACCACGGCAAGAAGGCGACGCGCACGTTCTGACCGATGGCGAGCTGGCCGCCGACGGAGGTGGACGTGTCGGCAAGGACGGTCCCCTTCTTCACCGAATCCCCGACCGAGATGAGCGGGCGCTGGTGGAAGGTGGTAAATCCGTTGGTACGGGAGAAGTTGACGAGCGGGTACTCCTTGGCCTTGCCGTCATTGTTTTTGACCTTAAT
>JBBSXY010000077.1:0-5008 GCA_038045525.1 Nanobdellota archaeon
CCGTTCATGCAGATGCTCTTGCTCACTATGTGTGAACTTGTATTCGGAGCAAGATGATATGCCTTGCAGCCAGTGTCCTGGTGCTGTCCTGCATTTGCATATGCGATTCCTATGTAGTCTGTTTTGGCGTTTTCTCCAATTAGCACAGAAGACGGATACAGCATTGTTACTTTGCTTCCTGTATTTCCGTTCACCCATTCCATTAAACCATTCTCATAGACAACACCGCGCTTTGTATTCAGATTGTAGACATTTTTGCTCCAGTTTTCAATGCTGGAGTAACGGACACGGGCATTTTTTAAAACATGAATTTCAACGCAGCCGGCATGCAGCGAGTTCTCGGAATATAAAGGAGCAGAGCAGCCTTCTATGTAATGGACTTCAGAGCCTTCATCTGCAATTATTAATGTGTGCTCAAATTGCCCGCCTTTTTTTGCGTTCATCCTGAAATAAGCCTGCAGAGGCAAATCCACTTTAACATCTTTCGGAACATAGATGAAAGTCCCTCCGCTCCAGAAAGCTCCATGAAGCGCTGTGAACTTATGAAGATTTACAGGGATGCAGGTTGTCATGAAATACTTTTTGAAGAGCTCTGGATGTTTTTTGAGACCTTCATCGCAGTCAAGGAAAACAACTCCTTTATTTTCCCATTGCTTTTTCAGCTTGTGATAGACAACCTCTGATTCATACTGGGCTCCTACACCTGCCAAAGCCTCTCGCTCAGCCTTTGGAATTCCAAGTCGGTCATAAGTTTTTTTTATTTCTTTGGGAACATCGTCCCAGCTTTTGGAATTCTTTTTTGCCTCCGGCTTTATGTAAAAATGTATGTCTTCGAGATTTAAGTCAGAGAGGCTTGGACCAAAGTTAGGCATCGGCAATTCTTTAAAGAAATCCAATGCTTCCAATCTTCTCTTAAGCATCCATTCCGGCTCCCCTTTATCTTTGGATATTTGGCGAACCAACGCCTCAGAGATTCCCGCTTCTGCCTTGAAAACCAGCTTTTCAGGGTCGCTATGGTCATAGATATCTCTGGTTATTTTTAGTGACTGCATACTTTTAAGCATCTTCAAGAATTATTTAAAGGTTGTGATTAAGAATCAGAAAAAAATTAAGGCCACAATCCAAACATAGCATCAAGAGAGATGCTTCCTGCCCCTAAGAATAAGACAGCTATAGCTGCTCCGAGCAAGATAAAATCAAATTCCCATCCCATTTTATCCATTGCAGAGAAAGGAATATTCCATTTGAACATTTTATGGAAAAGAGCGCCAAGCATGACTACTGCAACAAAAATAGAAGCGATTTCTGTATAAAATCCAAGAATCAAGGCCAAACCTGAAAGAAGTTCAACAAGTCCTAGAAGAACAACAGAACCACTTGACCATCCCATGCCCTTTGCCATTGTTCCAGACATCGTTAATTTTGGCATTCCATGATAAATGAAAATTATTCCCAAGAAAACTCTCAATACCAAAAGTCCAAAATCACTAAGCCCCTCAATTAATAACATATTTTTATTATTATTCTTAGATATTTAAAGCTTATCTTATCTATCAACTTAATCAATTTTTAATGTAAACCGATATCGAATTTTTATATATAATATTTGCTGAATAATAATTATTTACTTTTCTCCAAAACTTTATTTACATCTTTTATCATAAGCCCGATTTCCTCGTCGGGCATCCCGTGCATCGCTGCTCCGTCTTCCAGAGTGTCTAGGTCAGAGAAGTGGCAGTTGACGCAGTGCAGGCCGTAAGCCATCAAAATCTCTGCCGCTTCCGGGTTCTTTTCCAATAAATCATTGATCAAAGTAGTTTTGGTTATCTGATTCATGTTTTTTATTTGTTATTGCAGATTAAAAAATTTGGGGTTGGTCGCTGATTGGGCAACAGAATTATTTCCTGGCATTCAAAAAATGCTCGTTGACCTTATCCCAGTTTATCACGTTGAAGAATGCATCGACATACTCTGGCCTTCTGTTTTGGTATTTTAAATAGTAAGCATGCTCCCAGACATCTATTCCTAAGACAGGTATCATGCCGTTGCTTATCGGATTATCTTGGTTTGGGGTTTTCATTATTTCCAGCTCGCCTTCCTTGTTAACGACAAGCCAAACCCATCCGCTTCCGAAAAGAGTTGTCGCCGCGTCCTTGAAAAGTTCTTTGAAATTGTCAATTCCCTTGAATTTTTTGTTTATCGCCTTAAGAATTTCTCCCTTTGGTTCGACGCCTTTCTTTAAAATTTGCCAGAAAAAGCTGTGGTTCACGTGGCCGCCTCCATGGTTTCTCATAGCTGTCCTGATGTCTTCTGGAACCACAGGAAGATTTTTAATGAGGTCTTCGGCAGAATTTTTCTGGAGCTTTGGATATCTTTCAAGAGCCTTGTTCAACTTGTCAATATAAGCCTGGTGATGTTTTGTATAATGAATTTCCATTGTTTTAGCATCTATGAAAGGCTCTAAAGCATCGTAAGAATATTGGAGCTTTGGCAGGCTAAACATGAAAAGGTAAAAAATTCCTTTTTTATAAAATTATCGGTGGCAGGGGCTTTGGAAACAGAATTGCCTAACACAGTTAAAAGTGTTACAGTCAGGGTTGATTATGCAGCCCTTTTGACTAAAAAATCTAGACCAAATTGATTCATAAACTTTCTTCTTGCTTCTGGCCTGATTCTTGTATGAATTTGTTCCATAGGTATAGCTTCGTTATCTTTTTCTCTAGCATACCTAATTGCACGTTCTATGCCAGATTTATATTTTACATAACCTTCTATAACTTGCCTTGCAATATTATCTGCTTCTGTAAAGTTATTTAAATGATGAAACAAGGCAACTGTGCAATTATCTACTTGTTTCATAGCACAAGGTTCTGGTTCTTCAGAACCAATTCCTAAGGAGCGTAATAATGGATAAAATAAGTCTCTAACAAGATTAACATTCGATGTATCAGGTATTTTTATTCCAGTCAGTCTTGATTCATAGTAATCTCCTTCCCCCTGACGATGAACATGTTCTACTTGGTAATCTATTCCTAAATGGTCTCTTTGTGTAACTCTTAATATTTCTATTGGGGCGAGCATCTCCATTCTTTTGACCATTCTAGAAACTTCTTTTTTTGATTTTTTTCTTTCTCTTAAAATTCTTTGTCTATCAATAATTTCCTTAATTCCCATAAAAATCTATTTTCAGAGTATTTTTAAACCTTCCTAAAAGCGAACGCCCGGACTAGGAATTGAACCTAGATGTCCGTGAGGACCGCGGGATCTGGGCAAAATCGTCGGAGGTGCGGAACCTTTGGTTCTGCATTCGAGCCGCGTGCAATAACCACTCTGCCATCCGGGCTTGAAAATTAGAAATTAGAATACTTTTTATATTCTATCTTCATAAAAATAAGATGAAGCACAAGAAGAAGTGGGGACTATTGTTTTTGTTTCTCTCTGTTGCTTTTTTCCTTGTTTCATTTAACCCGCAATTATCCGGCGGAGCAATCGGCATAAACACAAATATTTCGTTAAGCTTTATAGGAGGATTGGTATTTTTTATTCTCGCCCTGGCTATTTTTGTAAGCAGACAGAGCCTAGAATCAATTATTATTCCGACTGGAACTCTTGATACAGACGTTCTCAGAACAGATACTGCTGTAAGAGAAAAAAGGAAGCTCAAAAAAACAGGGTATTTTGTTATCAGCGGTTATTATCCTCACGGGGATTTAGAAGGCATTAGAAAGAGCCAAGATTATAGAATTTACAAACATTTGAGAGAACAAGAACCTCCTATAATCCCTGCAGAGATGATGGTCGAAGGCCAAGCACATGATACCCTAGAAAATACACTTTATTCTCTTAAAAAAATAAGGCAGAGAGCAGACAAAGAGGGAAGAACAGGAACACTAGATGTCGGAATTGTCACTTATCATGGCCATTTTAAAAGATTTTTGGATTTTTATGAAAAAGCTGTTGAGGAAGGGATGATAAAGAGAGAAGATTTCAGGCTCCATGAAATTCCGACAGAAGAAACAGAAGAAGACAGAAAATATGAGGCAAATCTTTTAAGAAAACTATCTCATAGATTCAAGTTAGCGGCAATAGGAAGATATAGGGCAAAAAGCGGAGGGATAAAGCAAGCAAAAGCGAATCCGCTTTCAAAGATTATCAATAAGGCAAGGGATATATTAAGATGAAAATGCGCTGTCCGAGTAGGGATTAAAAGTGGTCGGTTCTCTATAAAAAATGTTCAAAGAAATGGGATTTACGACCCGATTAAATACTCATTAAGTTTAGCAATAACTTTGTTATGAAAATTTTCATTTATTGTGCAGAGTTTTTTCTTTATGATAGCATGATGTATAGTAAATACTCTATGTGGTCTGACAAAACTCTTAAATGGAAGGTCACCAGATTTAAAATCTTCTTTTTTAATTAGTAAATCTTCTCTTCTAGGGCTTCTTGTTACAAGACAGCAAATCCTATCTTCTGTTTTATTTATAAGATAATTTGATATAATTAAAGCAGGCCGTTGTTCACTTGCGCTTAAATCTGAATAGGGGAAGGGAATCAAAACTATATCTCCTTGATTATATGTCATCCCATGCCTCATCCTTTTTATTATCCCATTCTCTTTTTAGAACATTTTCAGAAGCTAACATTGTAAGGATACTCTCTTTGCTTGTGCTTTTATCTAGCATTTCTAGCTCTTCAAGCCTCTTTTTTATTAATTTTCTGACAAAATCGCTCCATCTTATTTCGGAATATTTCCGCATCTTTTTATACACATCATCATCGATAGAAAGGGTTATATTTGTCATTAAAAAAATAAGTGATGTCACTTATTTAAGCTTTTCGGTTAAAAAAAGTATGCGCTGTCCGAGAATCGAACTCGGGTCACCTCGTTCTTGCTTACCTTCCTTTCTCTTTCTTAGGAGGTTGATGGTCAAGGAACCTTGGTTCCTTACCTTGGCAACGAGATATTCTACCACTAAACCAACAGCGCACGAAAAAGAGAATTAAG
>JBBSXY010000077.1:5108-6330 GCA_038045525.1 Nanobdellota archaeon
TTGGCAACGAGATATTCTACCACTAAACCAACAGCGCACGAAAAAGAGAATTAAGAACTATTTTTAATACTTTTTATCCAATATCTAATTTATAATTTAGTTATTTTTTAGCCGGCGTTTTTTCTTTCTTTTTCTTGAAATTAATCAAATCTTTCTTTGAATTAAAAACTCCAGAATCTAGGAACTCAATAGGTCTTTCTTTTCCGTTCTTGTATTTTGCTTTTATCTTTCCGCTTCTGAAAATTCCAAGTTTCCTTAGTACATCAATAAATTTCATTTTTCCTCCTCCTATATCTTTTCAAATGGCCCAGACTGAAATAAATTTCGTCAAGCCCATTAACTTTAGCTAATGGTCCTGGCAGGGATCGAACCTGCTCTTCCTCGGTGTAAACGAGGTGTTCTGCCATTAGACTACAGGACCTTGAAATTTATAATTTTGGAATGCTTTTAAGTTTTTGGTTCAGGAAGCTTTATAAAAACGTTTATAAGTGTAAAAGCGTGTTTTTATTTGTAAAATGACCAACAAAAGCAGACAGACAGAAAGCAAAGACTCAGAAAAGGATCAAGTTCAGGAAATTCCTGGAATGGACCTTGATACAAAGTATTCTGCAAAAAAACCAATTCTTCCCGAGGGAACAGAAAAACTCCAGAAAGAAATGGAGAAGGCAAAAAAGGAATTTGACAGGATAAAAGCTGTTGTTGTAAAAAAATATCCTTTTGTCCAGGCAATAGGAATAATTGCTCCGCAGGCTGCAAAACTTTTCATAGAAGATGAACTTGGCGAAGGGATTCCGGCTGAAGAACTGGGAAAGTTGCAGAAAAAAACCCATCTTTATATAGTTATTCCTGAAGATAAATTCAAGGAAATTCCGAAAATAAAGAAAGAACTGATTTCCGAAATTGACAAACTGAAAAAAGATGTCTGGCTCTACCTAAAAACTCCAGTCGATATCTGGGAAGCATGCCTCGACAGCAAGTTCGAGCTTGTTTCTGCAATAGGAATGTCTTATCCTTTGCATGACAAAGGAATACTTGAGGCCCTGAGAGTTGCAGAGATTCATAAGGCTCTTGTCCTCCAGAAGTTTGACAAATATGTTGTTTCTTATGTCATCGCGGGAAGTATAGTTAGAGGGGACACTATCAAGGAATCTGACGTCGACTCTTTCATAATAATAAACGACACAGATGTGAAGAGAATGCCCCGCCTTGAATTGAAAGAAAG